>JAGMFA010000146.1 GCA_023127875.1 Candidatus Zixiibacteriota bacterium | reverse complement strand
TTATCAAGGGGGACATAGAGCGTTCCTCCCCTGATACGAGGAGGTTAGGGGAGGTTATAAGGCGTGATTTTATTTAACGCAACACTATTGGGACAAAGGGGGATTTCCCAAGTTTCAAATGCGTATGCATTTATACGAATCCCCCCTTTCCCCCTTTTTCTAAAGGGGGGATGTAAACAATTATATACTCCCCCTTAGTATGTCTTTTTGAGGAAATTAACTCTTTTGTTTCTAATGCGGGGCTGGAAGCCCCGCCTACCGAGTGTGACCCATTGCTGTCTGGTAGGACGGACATCTCTGCCTGCCAAATTTGTATTGTTTTTCAAAAGACCCCTTCTGGATATTTTGATTTAGTCTCACATTACACGGGCGTGGAAATTTTCCCTTGACACAAAGAGCTTGAGATATTATCGTTTTTGCGACCAGAAAGGTCAGGGGGCGTTTGGAGGGAGAAGCTCTTTGGAATCATCATCAGTCGAAAATAGTGAACGCTTTAGTTCAGATGAAAAAAAGGAAACGTTTTCTTCCTCCAACGAGTCTGGGAAGAAAAGGAAGATTTTCTTTGAGACCAAAAGCTTGGCGGAGGTTTATGTAACACAAGGATACATTTGGATGGCTTTAGAAATTTACAAAAGAATACAAAAGCGAAATCCTTCGGATGGTCAAATAGAAAAGAGGATAACTGAGCTGGAGATCCATGGGTTTGCAAAAAGAAACATAAAATCCAAAGAGCCGGATGAATAAAATCTAAGGAAATATCATGAAAAATCGAATCAAAAAGTTACAAGGAATTTTGCTGAAAGAGAATTTGGACTTTCTGCTAATTACCTTCCTGCCCCACGTCAGGTATCTTTCCGGATACAGCGGCACCAATGGGATGATTTTGGCCTCTCCGAAAAGCTCTATTTTCCTCACCGACTTTCGTTACAAGGAACAAGTAAAAGAACAGGTCAAAAACATGAGGGTGATGATAGCTGATAGAGATCTTTTTTCTTCACTTTCAAATTTACCTCAACTCAAAGCCAAAAGAATCAAACTGGGCTTTGAGGCGGACCACTTAAACTGCAAAACTTACCAAGGACTCAAGGCCCTTTTGCCTGATTGTATTTTAGTTCCTACGGAAAAAGTGGTAGAAACTCTTATAATAAAAAAGGACAAAAGCGAGATTGAAAAGATAAGAAAGGCTATAAAGATAACCGACCGGGCTTTCTCCGAGATTCTTGATCTTATCAAACCCGGAGTAAGGGAGCTGGATATTTCTGCGGAGATTGAATACCGAATGAAAAGATACGGTTCCTCCACTCCCTATTATGAGACCATCGTGGCTTCAGGCAAAAGATCTGCCCTGCCGCATGGAGTAGCATCCAGCAAAAGAATCGGTAATAACGAATTTGTAACCATGGATTTCGGTGCGGTCTTTGATGGCTACACCGCAGATTTGACCAGAACTGTGGTGGTGGGGAAAGCAAACGGAAAACAAAAACAGGTGTATAACACAGTCTTAAAGGCTCAGGGACGTGCCATCAGTAAAGCCCGGTCCAAAATGAAGGCGTGCGATCTGGATAAGATTGCGCGAGACGTGATCAAAAAAGCTGGATATGGGAAATATTTTGGTCATGGTTTGGGACATGGGATTGGAGTTTTGATACACGACAATCCAGCAATAAATCCCACAAACAAACTACTTTTAGAACCGGGAATGGTGATCACCATCGAGCCCGGGATCTATATCCCCAACTGGGGGGGAGTAAGAATAGAGGATGATGTTCTGATCACCCAGAGAGGATGTGAGGTTTTGACCACGTCAGAGAGGAACCTAATTGAGCTGTAGTATCGTATTTGATAGTTATAACTTTGTTGGATATAGTCCAGATGTAATTTAGAGAAATGTTTTGGATATTGAGAAAGTCTTAAAGTTGCATTCTGCATCCCATACTTGAACCCTCAAAAAGGAGGGAAAAGTTATGTGGGTATCAAAAATCAGAAAACTGATAAAGTTGGTGGAAGAATCAGATATTGGTGAGCTGGAGGTGTCGGGTTGGGGGCAGAGGGTGAGAATTTCCAAAAAGCCCAGAGAATCAAATATTCCAGCTTCGGAGAATCCAACCAGTAATATAACAGTAGAAACAAAGCCTAAAGCAGTTACCGCTGCGCCTGCCCCAGCACAGGCGCCCACCCAGGAGATAGCAAAAACAGTGGTGGAAGGTACCGACCACTTAGTTCCCATAAAATCTCCTATGGTGGGAACGTTTTATCGGGCGCCGGCTCCGGATGCCAAACCTTACGTGGAATTGAATCAACAGATAGTGGTGGGGCAGATGGTCTGTATTATCGAAGCCATGAAGTTGATGAATGAGATAGAATCGGAGGTGGCGGGTCGGGTGGCTAAGATTTTGGTGGAAAATGGCAAGCCAGTGGAATTTGGACAGAGTCTATTTCTGATCGAACCAGCTTAGGTCAGATTTGAGATTTGAGTCTTGAGATTTGAGTTAAAACTCAATTCTCGATACTTAAAGCTCAAGACTCGATTCATTTCAGCCGAAGTTATGGTTAGAAAGCGGTCAACGGATTGAGCGCCCGGACGGGCGCCCGGACGGGCGGATTGAACGGATGGATCGGTTCTTGGCGCACGGGAGTTTGCCAAAAGATAAGTTTTAAAGAAAAGGAGGGGTGATAATGACGCTAAAGCAGATGTTAGAAGAGGTGCTTTCTACCAAGGCTTCGGACCTGCATCTCAGGATCGGGGTCAAGCCCACGATACGTGTCGATGGTGTCCTTCGTCCTATCGCCGATGATCCTATAACGCCCCAGGACATGGAAGAAACAATGGGTCAGATCCTCACCGAGGAACAGAAAAAGAGGTTTTTACAGAGAAACGAATTAGACTTGGCGTTGAGCATTTCCAAAATGGGACGTTTTCGAATTAATTTCTATCGCCAGAGGGGCACCGTAGGAGTTGCCCTCAGAGCGGTAAATACTGTCATACCTTCCTTTGAGGAGTTGAATCTTCCTCCGGTGTTGAAAAAACTGACAGATAATCGGCGGGGTTTGATCATCTTAACCGGTACCACCGGGAGTGGTAAATCTACCACTCTGGCGGCCATGATAGATCACATCAACTCCACCCGCTCAGAAAACGTTTTGACAGTAGAGGATCCCATTGAGTATATACATCGAAACAAGAAAAGCATAATCGCTCAAAGGGAGCTGGGAGGAGATACGGAGTCCTTTGTCACCGCCCTACGACACGCTTTGCGTCAGGATCCGGATGTCATCCTGGTCGGAGAGATAAGGGATTTAGAGACCATGTCCATCGCTCTTACAGCAGCCGATACCGGACATTTAGTTTTGACCACCCTGCATACCTTGAACGCGGTGGAGACCATAAACCGTATTATCTCCTTCTTTCCACCGCATCAACATCAGCAGATCAGGCTGCTTTTATCTGCGACCTTAAAGGGGATAGTTTGCCAGAGGCTTTTGCCCCGATGTGACGCTCCAGGTAGAGTGCCTGCGGTGGAGGTGATGGTAAATACTGGTCTGGTCAAAGAGTATATCGTCGATCCTTTAAAAACGCCTTTGATCGTCGAATTGGTTGAAAGCGGAGCTATCCAGTATGGCATGCAGTCCTTTGATCAGTCCATCATGCATCTTTATAAGCGGGGTATGATCTCTTATGAGGAGGCTTTAACTCAAGCCACCAATCCGGATGACTTTGAGCTCAGAGTAAAAGGAATCACCGGTGCCGCAGACAGAGGATGGCATGAGTTCGAAAAAACCGCTCAGAGATCGGAAGAATAGAGATGTGCTATTCAGGACTGTAGTTTTAGAATTTCCGGACTGAAGCTTTAGTTGAAAGAATTAGTTGGGAGTTTTCTTGTTTAAGAAGGTATTAGTTGCCAATCGGGGTGAGATCGCCTTACGTATCATCCGGGCTTGCAAGGAGTTGGGCATAGCCACAGTGGCGGTCTTCTCCGACGCAGATACCCAATCCTTGCATGTTCGCTTTGCAGATGAGGACGTCTGCATAGGTCCTGCCAAATCTCAGGAAAGCTACTTAGATCCCAAAAGGATAATCAGTGCGGCTGAAGTCACCAATGCCGACGCCATCCATCCCGGATACGGATTTTTAGCAGAAAACCCCGATTTTGCTGAGATATGTGAATCGTGTGATATAAAATTCATCGGTCCTTCTTCTGAGACCATCAGGCTTATGGGAGATAAAGCCCTGGCCAAAGATACCATGAGGAAGGAGGGTGTTCCGGTGATACCGGGAAGTGATGGGGTGGTGGAATCGGAGGAGATGGCATTGAGCTTGGCTCACCAGATTGAATTTCCGGTGATTATAAAGGCTTCATTCGGAGGTGGGGGCAAAGGAATGCGCGTGGCTGCAGATGAAGCGGAACTAAAGAAGGGATTCCAGATGGCGAAATTAGAGGCGGAAGCTGCCTTTGGAAACCCGGAAGTCTACATTGAAAAGTATGTCTCCAATCCCCGACACATCGAAATTCAAGTTCTGGGGGATAGCTTCGGAAACTTAATTCACCTGGGGGAAAGAGATTGCTCCCTGCAAAGGCGGCACCAGAAACTTTTGGAGGAGTCTCCCTCCCCGGTGGTAGATGAAAAGCTTAGAAAGAAAATGGGAGATGCGGCGGTAAGAGGTGCTAAAGGCGTAAACTATGAAGGTGCGGGAACCGTGGAATTTCTTGTAGATTTTGACAAGAATTTTTACTTCATGGAGATGAACACCCGTATCCAGGTGGAACACCCGGTTACCGAAGAGGTCACGGATGTGGACCTGATCAAAGAGCAGATCCGGTTAGCCTATGGAGAGAAGCTGGGACTTTCCCAAGATGACATTTATCTGAAAGGACATGCTATTGAATGCAGAATTAACGCTGAAGATCCGCAGAAAGGATTTCTTCCTGCTCCGGGAATGATTGAAAGTTTCCATGTTCCGGGAGGTCATGGAATAAGAGTGGATACCCATGCCTACGCCAAATATCAGATTCCTCCCTATTACGATTCCATGATCGCCAAATTGATAGCACATGGAAAAAGCAGGGAGGAGGCAATTTTAAAAGCCCGGAGAGCTTTGGACGAGTTCATCATTGAAGGAATTCCAACCACCATCGAGTTTCACAAAAAAATTCTGAGGGACAAAAGATTCATAAGCGGCCAGTTCAACACGTCTTTAATTGAAGAGATGCTTAAGGAACAATTACAGGAGGTTGAAAAAGCCTGATTTAATCTGTTCAAATTTAACAGAGCAATTCATGGTACGTCGAGAAAGAAAGGAGGAAACGTGGAAGCAAGTATCCAGATCAGAGA
>JAGMFA010000145.1 GCA_023127875.1 Candidatus Zixiibacteriota bacterium | reverse complement strand
TACACACAAATTCAAACATTACCAGCAAAAAAACCTCAGCCCGGATGTATTGGTGGAGAAAAATGAAATGAGCCTGAGACTATGGGGAGAGATCTCAAAACTCCCTTTTGAATTTAAGGAGATAATCGTGCTGAAACACTTTCAAGGATTTTCTTACAAGAAGATATCTGAGATGCTGAATATACCCATGGGAAGTGTGATGTCCCGACTCTATTATGCCCGCAAGAAGCTGAAGGATAACTTAAAGGATATTCTAAATTGAGGTCTGTATGAAGTGTGAAGAGATAAGACCCTATCTTATGGCTTACTTGGACGGTGAAATCGAGCACCATAAAAAGTCAGAGATTGAGAAACATCTATCTGAATGTGAAAGCTGTAGAAAGGAATACCAATCCTTTGTAAAGCTCAAGGAGGTGACCAATAATATGAGATTGGCGGATCTATCGGATGAACTCTGGGCAAGCTACTGGAAGGGAATATATCGACGAATAGAGAGGGGAGCAGGCTGGATATTTCTTTCCATCGGCGCCATAATTCTTCTATCATTTGGCGCCTACCAGTTTTTCAAAGAGTTTTTTGCTGATCCTAACATCTCATTGATCGTCAAGGTGGGAGTGTCAACTCTATCACTGGGGATCATAATCCTTTTGGTCTCCATAATCAGGGAACGGCTTTTTCTTTTCAAAACTAACAGATACAGGGAGGTGGAAAAATGATACTGGTTACATCAAATGAGATATCGGGTAAGAGAATAGTCAAAACCCTGGGATTGGTAAAGGGAAATACCATCAGAGCCCGGCATGTTGGACGGGATATAATGGCGTTGCTTCGCCATCTGGTTGGAGGGGAGGTGGTAGATTACACCAAGATGATGGCTGAATCAAGAGAACAGGCTCTGGATAGAATGACTCAACAAGCCCAGAACCTGGGAGCAAATGCGGTCATCTCCTTGCGGTTTTCCACCTCCTACCTCATGTCCGGAGCCGCAGAGATCTTAACTTATGGAACTGCAGTGGTTGTGGAATAATAAATACAAGCCAAAGCATTGATTCGGGAAGCACTCACCCTGAACCCGTGCCCGCCAGGTCCCCTGACCTGGCGGGATGATCCTGTCGGGTCAGGGGACCCGACAGGCACAGCAACAACTGGGTAATGATGAACCTAAACGCATCGGAAATAGCAAACTGAAATAATTCTTGTAGGACAAAAAAATGATTTGGAATTTGATCGAGATCATATTATTCATTTATTCAATACTTAGTTTATTACTTTTCATACTCAAGTGAGATAAGAAATAAAACCTTTTGTAGTTGCCCAATTCATTGGGCGTTCTGTCGGCGGTTCGGATGAAAAGAATAGGAGGCCAAAAAAATTCATGCAGGGGGGTAATGCGATGAAAAGGTATTTCTCAATTGTCTTAACTTTAGCGTTGTTCACGTTGAGCGGATTGGCACAATCTTTAGCCCAAACCGAGGAAGGATCGGGCAAATTTGTAATCTACTATGGCGACAAGGAGACTGGGTTTGAAACCTACTCTTTGACGGAATCTGATGGAGAGATCAAGCTTTCGGATCGGGCAGAGTTTGCGGTGGCAGGACAGGCTTTTCTGGTCAACTTGGATTTATGGATGGACAACTCCTATCTGGCTTTGAGGCTAAACATGGATGGAAAGGCAATGGGAACCGAGTATCAGATCAGCACCGAATTTGTGGAAGGGAAAGCAATAAACCAAATAAGCGGGAAGAAGGACACCACCACTGAGGTTCCGGTGCACGAAGACGCATTGATTTTACCCAATGGTCTCTTCTTCCCCTATGCTCTTTTAGTGCAAAGATATGATTTTCAAAAAGGAGGAAAGCAGGAATTCTTTGGATATATTGTCCCTCAACTGGAGATGACTATCCAGGCTGAAGATAAAGGTATGGACTCGGTAAGTTTCAAAGCCACTGAGGCAGAACTAACAAAGATTTTCGTTAGTTTAGGCGGGTTAGTTGGGGTCAACTTATGGATAAACGCCGACGAGGAAATTCTCAAACTGACCATTCCCATGCAGGGAATAGAAGTCTTCAAGGAAGGATATGAACCTGTTCCGACTAAGATTGAGGCCGACACCCTGAAGGTCGACACCCTGGAGGTCGATACCCTCAAGGTCGACACCCTGGAGGTCGATACCCTCAAAGTCGACACCCTGGAAGTTGATACCCTGAAGGTCGATACCCTGAAAGTCGACACCCTGAAAGTTGATACCCTGAAGGTCGATACCCTGAAAGTCGACACCCTGAAGGTCGACACCCTGAGGGTCGATACCCTGGAGGTCGATACCCTGGAGGTTGATACCCTGGAAGTCGACACCCTGAAAGTAACGTATTCTTCTGAGGAAATAACATTTCCTATGGATCCTGCGGACAAATCCGGAGAGCTTACAATGGCTGGAACGGTTACCATTCCTCAGGATGGGGAACAAAAGCATCCTGCGGTTATCATTATTTCCGGCTCAGGTGCTCAGGATCGTAATGGAAAAACCCCTGAACTCAAATTTTCGGTTCAGTATAAAACTCTGGCGCAGAAGTTATCTGATTCTGGAATCCTGGTCTTAAGATATGACGAGAGAGGAGTGGGTAAAAGCGAGGGGGATTTCACAACCGCCTCACTAACTGATCTTATCTCCGATGTTAAAGCCGGGATCAGCTATCTTAAAACAAGACCGGATGTGGATACAACCAGAATCTGCTTAATCGGACATAGTGAAGGTGGTATAATCGCCCCCAAGATCGCTTTAGAAGATACCACCATTAAAGCCATCGTCTTGATGGCAGGAACCGCCAAATCACTGGATCAGGTGATCTTAGAACAGCAGGAGTACGTTCTCAACAAACAGAATGTGACAGAAGAAATGAGAGAGCAGACCCTCGACGAACAAAAGAACTTTTTTGCCTGGGTCCGAGGAGAGACAGAGTGGGATGAGGAAAAGGTAAGCCAGTTAGGAAAAATGGCAGGCAAAAAGCAGTGGTTTTTGGAGCACTTCGAACATGACCCCCTCGAAACCATAAAAAAGGTGAAATGTAAGGTCTTAATTTTGCAAGGCGCAAAAGATCGTCAAGTTTTTGAGGAACACGCCCATATGCTTAACAGTGCTTTGGATGAATCAGGAAACGAAAATCACACTCTGAATATCTTCCCTGATTTGGATCATCTTTTCTGCAGAACTGAAGGCGAAGGAGATTATGCCGAATACGCTACCGAAAGACCCCTAAACCAGGAATTTCTGAATTTTTTGACTGATTGGTTAAAAAAGGAGCTATAAAAAAGACTCGCTGGAGTGTAAAGCTTTAGGGACTGTTGAAAAACCCTTTTGGCAGGGCTAAATGCCCTGCCCTATGGATGATAAGTAATTGTCTCCCATAGGGGGGCGGGAATTTATCCCGCCCCAAAATGTAACTTTTTCAACAAGCCCTTTAGCTTTACTGCGAATTTTCTGAATAATAAGCAGATACAGAAAGCAAACATAAACGCTTGCAGGACCCAGGGGATTTGTACTCTAAGATTAAAAACACTTGCTCATTTTATCACGCTCAAATTTTGCCTGATAAATCAGGCAACTACAGATAACCAAATTATTGATAACCATCAAACGGAAATAACCATGAAACTGGTAACATCTTCTCAGATGAGAAATATTGACAAAAAGACCATTGAAGGTATAGGCATCCCCGGATTGGAATTGATGGAGAAAGCCGGAAGGGGCACCGCCTTGGTGGCTAAGGAGATGCTGGGAGATCCTCAGAACAAAGTGGTAATCATATTCTGCGGACGGGGAAATAATGGAGGAGATGGATTTGTGGTGGGCAGACACCTTTCTCAATGGGGTGCCCAGGTTGAATTTCTCTTAACCGCAAAGAGAAATGAAATCAAAGGAGATGCCAAGACAAACTTGGAAAAAGCTGTGGATTTAGATCTGCCCATTGTGGAGATCGCCAAAAAGGAAGAGATCCCTTCCCGAATAAAAGCCCACCTGATAGTGGATGCATTGTTCGGCACAGGATTTGTCGGTGAGATCAAAGGCTACTTAAAAGATATAATTGAGAGGATCAACTCCTCCGGGATACCTATCCTCTCTGTGGACATCCCCTCCGGTCTTCACGCCGATACCGGAGGGTTTACCGGACCTTGCGTGAAGGCAAACCGAACCGTGACCATGGCTTTGCCCAAGATCGGCCATTTTTTCTTTCCGGGCAAGGAGATGTCAGGAAAGGTATCTGTGGTTGACATCGGGGTTCCCCCTCATGTTGTGGAAGAGGAGAGCATCAATCTGAATCTGATAACCGAAGAAGAAGTAAGAGAGATGATTCCCAAACGTCCTGGTGACGCTTACAAGGGGAGCTGTGGCAGAGTGGTTTTGATCGCCGGTTCCACTGGTATGACCGGAGCCGCATCCTTAGCCTCCTTGTCATGTTTGAGAGCTGGTGCAGGAATGGCTATTTTAGGCACTCCCAAAACCTTAAATCCTATTCTTGAGACGAAGTTGACCGAGGTGATGACCAAGCCCCTGCCCGATGTGAGAAAAAAAGGAGCCTTAGCCCTAAGAGGTTTGGGAGAGATAAGGGAGCTTTTGAAATGGGGAGATTGCTGTGCCATTGGCCCAGGTTTAGGACAACATTTTGAAACTATTGAACTGATCAGAAGATTAATAAGCAAATCAAAGATGCCAGCAGTGATCGACGCAGATGGACTCAACGCTTTGGCTAAAGATGCCTCTGCATTAAAAGAATGCAAAGCACCGTTGATCTTGACACCTCATATCGGTGAGCTCTCTAGACTGAACGGCGTGCCTGCCTCAGAAATTGCAAAGGACAGGATAAAATATGCCTCTGATTTTGCCAAAGAATATAATTGCGTTTTAGTTTTCAAAGGAGCACCCACCATAATCTCAGAACCGGACGGTCAAACTTACCTCAATCCCACAGGAAACGCGGGCATGGCATCTGCCGGCTCAGGAGACGTATTGACCGGAATCATTGTAGGGCTTTTGGCTCAGATGTCAATGCTGAATAAAGACCAGAATATAAAGAAGATCATGCTGAATTCCGCCTGTGCCGGTGTCTTCATTCACGGCTTGACCGGAGATCTAGCAAAAGAAGAAAAAGGTGAGATGGGCATGATCGCAAAAGATATGATGGAGAAGATTTCAGAAGCGCTGATAAAAATTGTCAACGGATAGAACGCCCAGACGGGCGTCCGTCTGGACGGATCAAACGGATTACCTGTTGTTTCGGGGGTACCTTACCCCGAAACATACGTGACAACATACCCTCTCCCCTTTGGGGTGTACAGACCGGAGAGAAGGGT
>JAGMFA010000144.1 GCA_023127875.1 Candidatus Zixiibacteriota bacterium | reverse complement strand
ATTGGGATTTAGGGGGATTTTCCAAGTTTTAAATGCGTATGCATTCATACGAATCTCCCCTTCCCCCCTTTTCTAAAGGGGGGATGTAAACAATTATATGTTCCCCTTAGTAAGTTGGCGTGTCATGGTGTCATGTTGAGCGAAGCGAAACATCTCGTTTTTAGATTCTTCGCTATGCCCAGAATGACATGAAAGAATATATTTTGGGGACACATTAGTGGGCAACTGTTGTGGAGATAAAAATGATAAAAGATGCGCTGGAGGCTTCCGTGATCGAGGGAGAAGATAGACTCGATGCCACGGTCGACCAAGTATATGCATCTGATTTGATGAGCGACGTTTTAGCCTTTGGCCAGCCCAATTCGATTCTGCTTACCGGACTGGCAACCCAGCAGGCTGTCATCTCCGCCCACATGGCAGAATTTGTGGGGGTTGTGTTCATTCGGGGCAAAAAGCCCAAAGATGACGCGGAGAAATTCGCCAAAGATAACCATCTGGTCTTACTCTCCACGGAGATGGACATGTTCGATGCCTGCATCAGAATAGATTCAGTCAAGAGGGGGGAATACCAGGAAGAAAAAGCCAGATTAATTGGGCAAAAAGCAGATAAGATGTTACTGGGCCATGAGTTCTTCATTGAGGGGAATGATTTCGCCAACGCGGGGATGGCATCCACCAAGGTGAAGGCTATCTTGAAAAAAATTGGGTTCGACCCCAAGCTGGTCCGAAGAGTTGCCATCTCCACCTACGAGGGGGAGATGAACGTGGTTATGCACGCCAAGAGAGCAAAAGTTAATCTCTCGGTTACTCCCGGTCTGATTGAGGTGGTGATTGCGGATGAGGGAAAGGGTATCCCGGACGTAGATTTGGCAATGCAGGAGGGATTTACCACTGCCACCGAAGAGATGAGAGCCATGGGGTTTGGCTCCGGGATGGGACTGCCCAACATAAAGAAAAACTCAGATGAGATTAAGATCAAAAGCGAGGTTGGAAAGGGGACCACACTGCAAATGAGGTTTTTTATCTGAAGATTTTTTGAAAGTTACGTCAGGAGCTACTCCTGACGCAACCAAGCCTGTCAGGACTAGGTCCTGACAGAACCCTGAAAAGTTAATTTGGCACATCGCCTAACACTGGATATGCGGTTCCGCTACGCTCCACCCACATTGCTAACACAATATCGCATATCCAGAACCGTTATATGAAATTGGATGATAAAAGGAGGTGAGAGTAAGTCATGGATAATCGAATCATTATAGACCCTGATATACAGCATGGTAAACCTGTCATTAAGGGCACAAGAGTTCCCGTTGCACGTATTATCGGAGGGCTTGCAGGCGGTATGACAAAAGAAGAGATCATACGGGAATACGAAGTAAGTGAGGAGGATATTCGAGCTGCCTTAATCTATGCTGGCGAACTTATCGAAGAGGAAGAATTTCACCCTCTTCCAAAATAGGGGAAGTTTATGCAATTCCTAATTGATGAAGACTTGCCACGCTCGACAGGTGATTTATTGCAGAGTTATGCTCATGAAGCAATCGATGTCCGTGACATTGGTCTACGAGGAGCAAAGGACTCACAAATCGCTTCATATGCTCAAAATAGAGATTTGTGTTTAGTGACAGGCGATCTTGGCTTTTCAGACATCCGTAACTATCCACCAGCACAATACATGGGACTCGTCGTTTTGCGTATTCCAAGGGATGCGCCAGCTCTTTTTATCCTCAATTTGCTCGAAAGCTTTCTGAAGCAAGACAAGTTGGTTTCAAAATTGTCTGGCAAATTAGCGATTGTCGAACCTGGGCGCATCAGAATTCGAAAGGGTTGACAGAGCGCCCAACTTCATATAACACCGCATAAAAGGTTTGTGCATGACGGCACTCACCCAAACCCCACACCAATTTGCTGGGGCTAAGAGGGCAAAATTAGTGCTGGGCTTCTTTTGTACGGAGAACGTTAAATAGCCATTATTTGTCTTTAACAGGAGAGCAAAAGATAAATTGGTGCAGTATTATCATGCTCATAAAGTAGTTTTAGAAAAGTGTCGTGGACACATGACCTGCATGCGTCACTGCCCTACCCAGGCCATTCGGGTAAGAGAGGGCAAAGCGGTCATCTCCGAGGAGCTGTGCGTTGATTGTGGCACCTGCATATCCGTATGCCCCGAGGGGGCCATCGTTCCGATTACGGATCCGGTTGCCGAGTTCTCCCGCTTCAAATACAAGGTGGTGGTACCCTCCCCGGTGCTTTATTCCCAGTTCGAATCGAGCGTTCATCCTTACATTATTCATTTGGCTTTCAAAGAACTTGGGTTCGACGAGGTGGTGGACGTCAGCGCCTCATCCGCGGCATTAGTCCGGGCTTTGGTTAAACATATGAAAAAATATCGGGGGCGGCTTCCTCTCATATCGTCTCATTGTCCCTCCATGCTCAGGTTGATCCAGGTAAAATATCCTGATTTAGTGGAACTGGTGGTGCCGTTGGATGTGCCCAGGGAGGTAACCGCCCGGGAGATTAGAAAAAATCTGCCTGCCAAATTGGGATTGAAACCAGAGGATATCGGAATAATTTATGTAGCTCCCTGTCCAGCAAAGATCGTCTCCATCAAACAGCCGGCTGAAAAGGCCAGGTCATGGTTTGACGGAGTTGTCTCCATAAATGACGTCTATTCTGTATCACTCCCTCATATTGTGGCTATAAAGGAGACATTTGATGAAAGCCAGGTACCTAAGGATTTTTCCTTCAACGCAGGTTGGGCTACACTCGGAGGAATAACCCAGGCGGTGGAGATGAAGAATTGGCTGGCCGTCTCCGGTTTGGATCACGTGATGAAGATACTCGACGATATCGAGAATTCGCGCCTACGAAATGTCGATTTCGTTGAAGCTATGGCCTGTATGCTGGGCTGCATTGGCGGAAGTCTCAACGTGGAGAACCCGTACGTCGCCCGAACTAACAGCATAAAGCAAAGAGGCAAGTATGAAGAGCGCATAAAAGTCGATGATGAGGATATCGACCAGAAACTGAAGGAAGGATATTATTTCCTGGAAAATCCGATTTTGCCCCGTCCCACCAAATATTTCGACACCGACTTAGAGACATCCATCAAGAGAATGAAAGAAAGAGAGCGGGTATATCAGAAGCTCCCCCAAACAGACTGCGGCTGCTGTGGGGCACCTACCTGCATGGCTTTTGCCGAGGATTTTGTCAGAGGAGAGGCGAAACTCACCGATTGTATCCTCCTGGCTCAAAAGGGGGAGAAGGAATGAGAAGAGAAAATGAACCTTTCGGAAGTGGAACGGAGATTGTTCTGTGACTGATAAAGATTATGTCCGCATATTCTCCAGATTCAAAGGTGAGGAGGGAGACTTGATTCCGATTCTTCAAAAGGTTCAGGAGAAGTTCGGATATCTCTCCGAAGAGGCCATCAAACATATTTCTCGGTTTTTAAAAATCTCCGAAAATCAGATATATGGAGTGGCTTCCTTTTATTCCCAGTTTCGTTTCACCGCCCCTGGCAGAAACTCCATTAAAGTCTGTCTGGGAACCGCTTGCCACGTGCGGGGAGGGCAAATCTTGTGCGAAGCGGTGGAGAGGGAACTTGATATCTCTCCGGGGCAAACCACCAAAGACAAACGGTTTGACCTCCAGCGGGTGGCCTGTTTAGGGTGCTGTGCTCTGGCACCTGTGATCCAGATCAATGATGATATCTACAGCCGGATGACGGTGATTCGTTTAAAAGAGATTTTGGGTAAATATGAATAGTTTTAAGAAAAAAAGAAAAGCCGCTCAAAGGAAATGGGATTTGCTGAAAACCAGCAAAGTCCCGGTCATTTATTTGGGTACCGCCTCCTGCGGCAGAGCCGCCGGCGCCATGGAAGTGCTAACGTCGGTCCAGAAGACCTTAAAGCAAAACCGATTGAAAGCAAAGATTGTCCAAGTAGGGTGTATTGGTCCCTGTTATTTAGAACCACTTATGGATATTACACTGCCGGGTCGTCCCCGGATAAGTTATGCTAATGTCAACCCGGAGAAAGCCAAAAGGATAGTTGAGTCTTATTTAAAAAAAGACGATCCTCTCCTTCAACTTGCGGTGGGGCACTTCGGAGATGAGAACACAAAATTCACGGACGGAATTCCCAAATTCTTCGATCTTCCCATGCTTAAACCCCAGGTAAGAGTGGTGCTCAGAAACTGCGGATTCATAGACCCGGAGGAGATCGACCATTACTTAGCGAACGAAGGATACTCAGGCATCATGAATGCCTTCGGGAAAAAACCTGAGGAGATAATTGCAGAGGTGAAGGAGGCTGGGCTTCGGGGAAGAGGCGGAGCAGGGTTTCCCACCTACAAGAAATGGGAGATATGCAGAAGCTCTCCCGGTAAAGAAAAGTATATGATCTGCAATGCTGATGAAGGGGATCCGGGTGCGTTCATGAACCGCTCCTTAATAGAGGGTGATCCACACTCAGTTCTCGAAGGTTTGCTGATCGCGGCTTATGCCATTGGTGCTTCCCATGGCTACATTTACATAAGGGCGGAATATCCGTTAGCCATAGCTCGTTTGAAGAAAGCCATAACCCAGATGAAAGATTATGGCTTTTTAGGCAAGAACATCGGAAACTCAGGCTTTGATTTCGACATCACCATAAAGGAAGGGGCGGGGGCTTTTGTCTGCGGGGAGGAGACCGCACTTATCGCCTCCATTGAGGGAAAAAGGGGTATGCCCAAATCCCGACCTCCGTTTCCTGCAGTCTCAGGTCTTTTTGGTATGCCCACCATCATCAACAACGTGGAAACCCTGGGAACTCTCCCCAATATCTTGAGGAACGGAGCCTCATGGTATAAACAATTTGGCACCCAGGGAAATCACGGCACCAAAACGTTCTCTCTGGTGGGAAAGGTGCGCCGCTCCGGGCTGATCGAGGTGCCCTTGGGAATGACGCTCAGAAAAATTATCTTTGATATAGGAGGTGGTTCCAGGAAGCCATTCAAGGCGGTCCAAACCGGCGGGCCCTCCGGAGGATGCCTCTCCGAAGAATTCTTAGACACGCCGGTAGATTATGAATCCCTGGATGCGGCTGGATCCATAATGGGATCAGGAGGTTTGATCGTGATGGATGAGGACACCTGCGTGGTGGATGTAGCCCACTACTTTTTGGACTTCACTCAGAAGGAGTCCTGTGGCAAATGCTCCCCCTGCCGGGTGGGGAGCAGACATATGGTGGAGATTCTTGAAAGGATAATAAAAGGACATGGTCAGCCTGAAGATCTGACCAAACTCCAGACCCTGGGCGAAACGGTCAAACGAGGCTCTCTCTGCGGACTGGGACAGACGGCTCCCAATCCGG
>JAGMFA010000143.1 GCA_023127875.1 Candidatus Zixiibacteriota bacterium | reverse complement strand
AGGACAATCTTTTTATGAATTTTTAACATCCTCTACCTCCTCGTATATCAGTTCAAATCCTTTCTGTTAATACGTAACACCCGACGCATTTTGTTCAGCCTCGTAGGTCAGGTTTTCTGCGTACTCGACATATGAAAAGTGTCTACTTCACAAAACCCCCTCTATCCCCCTTGTCAGGGGGACAAAACCCATCCATTCCCCTAATTAAGGGACAAACCGGAACTGTCCCCCTGATAAGGGGGACCATAGGGGGTTCAAGAATAGTGTCAGGAGCGCGGGGCTCCCGACCACTACTGCGCATATTCTCTTCTTCTAACAGACCCTAACTTCCTGCCTAACCTGCCGCGCTTATGCACCTTTCTGACATACTCACCACAGTAGTAGTGGTCAGGTTGAGGTTGATGTTAGGTTGCCGCTGAAAACATTTTTCCAACGGTCTTGGGAAGCTCTATTGGAACAAAGAGCCTCTCCGGAAATAAATAATCTTCGCCTGACTCATCCACAACTCGCAGTAGTCCGTGCTTTCGGGCTTCAGCATCAGGAATCACAGGATAGATCCTTCGGACCACTAAAGAGGTCTTATATCCTGTGTTCTTGATACAAACAACGTACTTTTGCTCCGTGGGTCTTTTTTTCATTGTTATTCCCCAAGTAGTCTCTTTACTTTATATTCCTTCCGGCCATGCCGTGAGCCTCATACCAGTGAATTTCAGCCATACACATGATACCATCAGGTAGCCGTACTTTGGCAATCCCTTTGCGCTTTCGCCACCGACCTGGCCCATAGACCTTACGAAGGCGGTCTAATTCTCGGATGCCACGACCAATGGCAATCGTCTCAATTTGTGAGATTTGCCCGAGGATCTCGATCACCAAGCTCTCCTTTCATTTCATCGACCATGGAGGGTTATTAACAGCCTAACAATTTTTATACGGTTTCCATTCATGAACCTTTGTCTGCCTTGACGCCAGCCAAAGACACTCGACCATATCGCGCGTAAGCTGCGTCTTCCCGGATAGTTAATACGCATTATAAGCATTTATCCAACCTTGTCAACCACTTTCTAAATTGCTTTCCCGATTGGTAGTGTTTGATTTGGATAATTAGCTTTTGGAGTGCGAGGAGGCTTTGTCGATATAGCAGAATCGTATTCGGGAAAAGGCGCGATTGGCTGGGTTCAGGGTATTGTGGTGTTTTGGGCTGTGAAATCTTTGAGTTCTTTTTTGGCTCTAATCGCCTGAGGTGGATTGATCTTTGCCCTCTTTTGTCTGGGAAGAGTCCCTTGTCTCTTGCTGATGTTCCCCCTTTTTTTCTTTTGACTCGCCTGAACCTGATTGATCCTCCTGGGCAAAGTCTTTTTCTTTCTCCTTTTGTTCTTCCTTCTTCACTTCATCCAGGTAGTTCATCCTCAATTCGTATAGAGCGTGTTCCAGAAACTTCCTTTCGTTTTCGGAGAGGTTATTTCTGGTTTTGCTCTGGATCATCTCCAACATGTCGATGGAGAATTTTGCCTGGTCTAAGTTACGTTCAACATTTTTGGTGATGGGATTCTGTAACTTTCCCATCTGCTGAATGGCAGCGGTCTGGAAGGTAATCACCAACTGGATGAAGTGAAATTCGTCCTTTTTCTCTGATTCATTCTCAACCATTTTATCCTCTCTTCAAATTTACCCGGATACTCAGACGTAATCGACCGACAAAAGACAAACGCGCGTTCCTGATAGGAAGAGTCAATCTTAAGACTTTTTTCCCTTTGCTCTCTTCTCTTTCGGCTTCTTCTGGTTATGCGTTTCCGACAATCTTTGGGCCAAGACCAGATTGTGTTGGATATCCATACACTCGGCATCTACCTTTTTTAAAAGCCTCTCCAAGTCGTAATCCTCGATTTCCCGAATGATCTCCTTGACGGCCCTTTCCAATAGGATTGCTTTTTTCAACGCCTGACGTATTTTTCCTGCCGTTTTCATACCTTCCTTTCGGTCTTTCAGTTGACTTTTCGCGCTAACTCAATACTCTTTTGTTCTCCTGAAACCGGCTTGACTTGTCCGCAGGGCTATTCAATGCTTCTGGTCTTACAGAGTTTTTGGGCGATAAGCCGCATATCCAGCCGATATTGGTCCATCACCGCCTGGGAGATGTCGTGGGGATCGATCCCGTAATCGTCCAGTCCTTTGGTTTTCACCGGCGTGTTTTTGCTGGAGATGTTTATTCCCAGATGGATCTTGGCGGAGACTGTGGTTCTCACCGTGGCGGAGACGGTGAGCTTGTAGTCGGTATCAAACAGATCGTCTCCCCATCTCTGCAACACTTCTCCTTTAAGCCGATGGTTTAGTTTGTCTTTTAAGATGTCCACCAGAAGCTTCTGTCTAAGAATCGCTTTCTCCAGATCCAGATCGAAATGCTCCACTAAGAAATGAAGCATTCGCTCACTTTCAATCTGGGTCTTCTTTTTGAAATGATCTATCCCGATGATGAATTTTTCATCCACCTGGCAGGGTCCGATGAAAGCAACGATGTTATCTCCCAGGATGTCGTAATTCTTGTAAGCCCAGAAGGAGGTAAGCTGTTCTCCAGTGAACAGAATCTCCTCTCGAATAAAAAGTGATCTCATGGTTTTACCCTCTTCACGAATTCCTCAGAACGATTATTTATTGGCAGGGCTAAATGCCCTTCAGGGTGAATCCCTTCAGGGTGAACCCTGCCCTATGAATGATAAGCTATTTTCCTCAATAGGGGCGGGAATTTATCCCGCCCTGGGGTTGTTTTTTTAGTAACCCCTCATCCTATGTCCACCAATGAAAACCTCTTTTTATATTTTCGGATGAAAGTCGATCGGATGCACAGGTTTTCGTTTTTAGTTAACTTGGGATCCTCCCCAATTATTTTGAAAGCCCAATCTCTTGCCTGATACAAAAGTCTGGCGTCGGTGACGATATCGGCGATCTTAAGCTCTGGTAAGCCATGCTGACGAGTTCCAAAGAATTCGCCCGGACCTCTCAACTTCAAGTCCATCTCCGAGATTTTGAATCCGTCGTTTGTGGCGGTCATAGTTTTTAATCTTTTTTCCGCTTCCTGGGACAGGGGTGGATTTGCCACCAGAAGAGACCAGGATTGATCTGCCCCCCTGCCGATTCTTCCTCTCAACTGATGCAACTGAGACAGCCCGAATCTTTCTGCATGTTCGATCACCATGACCGTGGCATTGGGAATGTCCACTCCCACCTCAATCACCGTGGTGGCAACCAGGATGTCATATTCCCGGTTGCGAAAGGCCTGCATTATGGTCTCCCTCTCCTTGCTTTTTATTCGACCATGTAGCAATGCTAACCTTCGGTTAGGAAAAATTTCTTCTCTTAAAAACTCATAGCTTTCGGTTGCCGCCTTCAGATCCGCCTTTTCCGATTCCTCCACCAGAGGATAAACTATATAGACTTGGTGTCCTTTTTTCAGCTCTCTTTCTACAGATTCATACATCTTCGATTTGGAGCTTTCAGTAAAGAGAGAGGTTTTTATCGGTTTTCTCCCCGGGGGAAGAGCATCTATTACCGAAACGTCCAGATCACCATAGGCGGTCAAAGCCAGACTGCGGGGAATGGGGGTGGCGGTCATCACCAATACGTCCGGGGAGGGTCCTTTCTTCTTTAACTTTGCCCTCTGCATTACCCCGAAACGATGTTGTTCATCTATTACCACCAAACCCAATTTTGAAAACTCCACCTTTTCTTGAATCAGAGCATGAGTGCCAATCACCACCTGCGCTTCGCCACTTTTTATCTTTTGTAATATGATTTCCCTATCTGTACCAGTGACCGAGCTGGTTAGCAAGCCAACCTTCACCCCCAAGGATTCCATCAATTGATGGATGGTTATGAAGTGTTGTTCCGCCAGAATCTCAGTGGGAGCCATGAGCGCTCCTTGATAGCCACTCTCCACCGCCATAAGCATAGCTACCAGTGCCACTATGGTTTTGCCCGAACCCACGTCCCCCTGAAGCAGCCGATGCATACTGTTCTTTGACACCATGTCCGCAGAGATTTCCCGTAAGACCTTCTTTTGAGCGTCGGTTAACTGAAAAGGCAACATCTTCAAAAGCCCCCTCACTAAATCCTTTGGTTTGCCAAAAACAATACCCTCTTCACGATGAATTTTTTTCTTTCTTAACGCCAACATCAACTCCAGATAGAACAACTCATCAAAGGCAAGACGGGCTCTTGCCTGCTCAGCGGAGTTCAGATCGTCCGGGAAATGAATTTTTCTTATCGACTCAGAAAGGGAGGGAAGTTTCAGATCAGCAATTACGTTTTCCGACAGACTTTCCTTAACCAGAGAGGGGACTTCATCCAGAAGCGGCTTGAGCACTCTTCTGAATCCCCGGCTGTCCAGTCGAAACTTTTTCAGTTCGGCGGTGGAAGGATAAAGAGGTATGACCCGCCCGGTGTGAATCAATTCATCCTCTGATATGTCCCCTTCTGATTTTTTGGAGATGATCTCAAATTCCGGGTGAACCATCTGCAAGCCACGATAAAGTGTCACCTGTCCCGAGGCAACCACCAAATCGTTCTCTTCGAAACGATTCTTAACCCAATTCAATTTAGAAAACCAGACCAATCGAATAAAGCCAGTGTTGTCCTTTAAAATCACCTGGAATTGTGGTCTTCTGGTTCTTGCCCGTCCGAATGCCTCCACCCTCCCTATCACCGTGGTAGCGGATCCCACTTTGACTTTCGCCATAGGGAGGATGGTGCTCCGATCCAGATATCGGCGGGGAATGTAGTAAAGGAGATCTTCGACGGTTTCAATTCCTGCCGACTTTAAAGCTTCTGCTCTTTGCGGACCAATGCCTTTAAGATACTGAACTGACTCCTTGAGTTCTACCCGCAGATGTTTTTCTGTTCTAACTTTTGTGGTTGCCAAAAAAACTCCGGACAACAAGTGCACTCTACTTGAACATGTCTTAATATAAGAATGATTTGAAATTAATGTCAAGAAGATTTAGTGGAGGATCTGAAAAACCCTGTTTGTCGGCGTAGGCAAGCCTTCATGGCTTGCCAGCCAAGGCGTGAAGCCTTGGCTACGCGCTTTGAGGAGAGGGAAAGGGTGAGGTTAGCAAAAAGGACAGCCATCCCGCCAGCGGCGGGATCCCTACGACTCTCGAATTTCCGCAGACTAAGAAGATGGTATCGTTGCGATAGACGGTCAACGGACTAAACGGATTGGAAGCGTCCCATAATTGTTAGCTGGTCTTTATGGTTTTGAAGTTAACATATACAGCTGGATTCTGCATCCATTTTTTATTCCCGTACGTTGGTTCCACCCGGACGGGTGCCCGTCGGGGCGATATCCTCTCCCCTTACAGAGCGTG
>JAGMFA010000142.1 GCA_023127875.1 Candidatus Zixiibacteriota bacterium | reverse complement strand
AGCGAGCGGTATGGTATCGCACCGCTGGTCAGGTAGTTTTTATAGACAGCGTGAAAATTGAAGATCCAGATCAGGTTCTTACCGCGGACCGGGTTACCTATTACAAGAATTCAAGGAAGGTGGTAGCGGACGGAAATGTGGTGCTTTTCAGCAAAAAGGAAGATGCAAAGATAACCGGGGGGCATGGAGAATACGATAGGATCAAAAAGCTGGTTTCCTTCACCCAGTCTCCGTCGTTGATACTCAAGCCTGATAAAGGCGACAGCACCATCACCGTGACAGCTGAGCTTATGGAATATCATATCGACGAAGAGAAAGGAATAGCAAAAGAAAAGGTGCATATAACCAAGGCTGATATGACCGCCACCTGCGATGAAGCCACCTGGATGAACCGTGAAAGTAAAATAATCCTTGAGGGAGGGCCAGGGGCGGAGAAACAAAATGACCGTCTTACCGGTGAGAGGATGCAACTTTTCATTCAAGACGATCAGGTGAAGAAAATCGAAGTGAAGGGAAAAGCCAAGGCCTCTCATCTCGAAATCATCGATTCTTTGGATCAAACTACAAGAGAAAGTCTCTTAGCGGCAAAGAAGATGGTTTTCTTTTTGCAAGATGAAAAACTAAAACAAGTGAAGGCTTGCGAAAACGCCACCAGCATATATCATCCTCAATCGACAAGAGAATCTGAAAAAAAGCTTTCGGTAGATAAAAATGAAGCCTCCGGCGATACCATAGATCTTTTCTTATCCGATGATAAAATAAACCTGGTGTTGATCAAAGGCGGAGCCATGGGTACATATACCTTTCACAGAGAGAAGACAAAAGACAGCTCAAATGTTTCCGAAAGATCCGTAGGAGAGGATACCATCTGGTATTCGGCAGAGAAGATCGATTATCAGATAAACAAGGATATGATTACTCTACAAGGAGAGAGCAACCTCAGATATGAGCAGATCTCGCTTTCGGCTGGAAAGATCTTTTATCACACGGAGGAGCAGATTCTGGTGGCGGAAGGGATAAAGACCAAACGAGATGAAAAGGAAGTATGGGAGGGTTCCCCGGTGCTCCAAGATGGAAAGGATGAAATAAAGGGGGAGCGGATGAGCTATGATCTGCGCTCCAGAAGAGGAAAAGTCAAAGCAGGAATTACCAACATTCAAAGAGGGACATATAGGGGAAAGCTTTTAAGGAAGATAACTGATGAGGTGCTTCTGGCGGACAGAGGCACCTATACCACCTGCGACCGGCACGAGCCCCACTATCATTTTTACGCCCGAAGGATGAAGATCATCGCCAGGGACAAGGTGATCGTTCAACCGGTGGTATTATACATTGGTCATCTTCCGGTTGCCGCCATACCCTATTATGTTTTCCCCATCAAGCCAGGAAGACATTCCGGGTTTTTGACCTTCGATCTGGGCAATTTAGAGGCAGGAGAGAGATTCATCCGGAATGTGGGCTACTATTGGGCGGCTTCGGACTATTGGGATCTGAAGACTGCTTTCGATTATTACGAGGGATCGGGATGGCTGATAAAATCGCAGGTTCGCTATGCCAAGCGCTATATTCTAAGTGGAAGCGTGGCGGGATCATATAACCGTCAATCAAGTTGGAACTTGGCCACCTTGACCAAAAGAAGAAGTGACCGCTGGGACTTGACCTTCAGTCACCGGCATACCATCTCTCCTTCTCTTTCCCTTTCTGCGTCTGGCACCTTCTTGAGTGATAAAGACTACTGGCGCGATCTCAACTTAGACCCGGTGGAAAGAAGGAATAGGTCTTTGTATTCTCAGGCTAACTTAAGCAAAAGATGGAGCACTGCCAGCGTCACTTTAGCCTTGGATCACAGATGGAATCTGGATACCGACGATCGCACCCTCAATCTCCCTGTTATCAGATTTACCCGACCTTCCTTACCGCTTTTCCCGCCAAAAGAGAAGGAAAACGGGGCAACCGAGCGGAGATGGTATAATTCGATTTACCATTCCTTCTCCTCTAATTTTATCAATTATCAATACCGGCGCAAAAGGGAGGGATATTTTGATCGAAAGAAATTTGCCGTCTCCGACAATCACCTCTCCCTTTCTGCTCCTCAAAAGCTTTTTGGCTGGCTGGTTTTAAATCCGGGCTTTCGCTACCAGGAGACCTGGTATTACGTTTTCAAGACCAATCTTTCCCAAAGTTTCCCCATTCCCGGAAACACCTCTGCCCGACGGGGCACTTATTCTGCCAATGTTTCCGCCAATACCGTTCTTTACGGAACTTTTCATCCCAAGATAGGAAAGCTGGTCGGAATAAGACACGTGATGACGCCGAGGGTGAACTTTGTCTGGCAGCCGGAGTTTACTCGCAAGAAGGAATATCTTTCCTATACCGGAAGGGGAAGCTCTGGAGCAAAACGAAAAGCTATGGCCTTTGGGCTGAGCAATCTCGTTCAGATCAAGACAAAATCAACAAAAGAAGAAAAAGAGGAGGAGAAAAAGCTGGATCTTTTTTCTTTAAACTTTTCCTCTGGATATAACTTCTTAGCCAGGGAACATAAGCTGTCCAACCTTTCCACGGTTCTGCGTTCGCATGCGGTTAGGAATGTGGATTTGGCTTTCTCCGTGATCCACGATTTCTATGATAAAGCCGGCGAGTTGAAATTGCTATCGCCCCGCTGGCTGTCTTTCAGTCTGGATACTCGTATAAACCTTCAGGGAAGCTGGGAGGAATCGAGGAGGAGAGAAAAAGAGGAATATGAAGAGGAGGATTTTGGTGGAGCGGAAACGTTCGATAGTGATAACTACGAAGCGGAGGATTTTTTGGAGAAAGTAACGCAATCTTGGAGTATAAACATCAGCCATAGATACAGTAAAGCCAGAGGAGGAAGCAAAACTCACTGGGCCACTGTTTCCTTACGTCTGCCTTTAACCCGGCACTGGCATTTGAACTATCTTAATCGCTATGATTTTTCGGAAAACAAAATCACCGAGCAGACTTTCGAGTTTTATCGGGACATGCACTGCTGGGAGGGAAGATTTACCTGGATCGCCACCGGATATAGAGAAGGTTACTATTTCCGCATCAACATAAAAGCCTTACCCGAAGTTAAAATTGAGAAAAGCCGGGGCGGTTTAAGAGAGGTATTCTTTTAGATTTAACCAAAAAAGATGAATGAAGAGTTGCTTGGTTGACCTCTACACTGAATCCGCAGGAGAAGAGCCACTTTCCCCTGTCCGATAATATATATTGACAACTTTCTTGTTGATACTTACCATGATCTCGGCTTTTTTTGCTTTGGAGATTGAACCTTTGAACTTTTGAACCATTAAACCGGAATTTCAAAAATGCCTACCTTACGAAGAGATCCTATCACGGGCAGATGGGTAATCAATCCCGACGGGGAGAAAGATCGTCCTTCCAGCTTAATTGAGATGGAGAAATTGATTCAGAAAGGAATTTGTCCCTTTTGCGAGGGGAACGAAAGATATACTCCTCCAGAGATTTTTGCCTTAAGACCCAAAGGCTCTAAAAAAGATGGGCCAGGCTGGGAGGTGAGGGTGATGCCCAACATCTCTCCGGCTTTGAGAGTGGAACTGGAGCTGGACAGAAGGGCGGAGCGAATGTATGACCTGATGAATGCCGTGGGAGCGCACGAGGTGATCATTGAGACGCCCCAGCATATTCCCAATCTGGCTGATTTGGAAGTTTCGCAGATCAAAAAAGTTACCCAAACATACAAACAGAGGATTTCAGATCTAAAAAAAGATAAAAGGCTAAGATCGATATTCGTCTTTAAAAACTACGGTGAAAGAGCCGGGTCCTCCCCCATAAAGCATGCTCATTCTCAGCTTATCGGTGTTTCCGTTACCCCCAAGAACTTGAAGGAGGAGTTAGTTGGGGCAAAGGAATATTACGATTACAAAGAAAGATGTGTCTTTTGCGATATGATTAAACAGGAGCTTTCCACAAAGAGAAGATTAATCTCTGCCAATCCTGATTTTCTTGCCATCGCTCCCTTTGCCTCGCGCTTTACTCATGAGGTCTGGATTTTGCCCAAAAAACATTCCGTCTATTTTGAAAACTTAAGTGATGGAGAATGCCAAAGTCTGGCCGTTTTGCTTAAAGAGGTCTTACTTAGATTAAAAATTCTTTTGGACGATCCACCTTATAACTTTATCCTTCACTCCGGTCCTAACCCAACCAAAAGGAGAGGAGGAGCCTGGAAGACTTTGAACCAAGATTACCACTGGCACATAGAGATCATGCCCCGCTATACCCGGATAGATGGATTCGAATGGGGAACCGGGCTTTATATCAATGCCACCACTCCGGAGGAGGCGGCGACAAATTTAAGAAAGGTGCAAATATAGACAGTGTTGAGAAAGCTTAAATCTTGAGCGGATGATCTTCTCTCCTTCGGCGGATGGTCGAACGCCGAACGTGGAATCAGAAAAGTATCAGAGTCAAAGCAATGGCAAGAATTCTATCAATTGATTTTGGGGAAAGAAGAATCGGGCTTGCCGTCTCCGATCCTCTGGGAATTACTGCACAGGGGCTTCCTACCATCGACACCAGGAAAACCAAAGATATACTCTCTTATATCCGGAGTATAATCGAGGAAAAGAATGTGACCATGATAGTAGTGGGAATGCCCAAGAATATGAATGGGAGCATCGGTTTCAAAGGGAAAGAGGTAAAGAGGTTCATCGGCAAGTTAACCCAGAAAACCGGTGTGAAGGTGATAGCCTGGGATGAGAGATTGACCTCGGTGCAGTCCTTAAAGAGTATGAGAGAAATGGGAACCAAGCAAAAGAAAAAGGAGGCGGTGGATCGAATCTCCGCCACCCTGATTTTGCAAAGCTATCTGGACAGTTTAAGCAAAGAAGACAAAGAATCTTTAACCGATGAAATCTGAGCATAAATACATAACCATAAAAGACTGGGTCGCCTTTTTCTTATCCACTTTTTTGATATTTCTCTCCTCTGTCCTTTTGGTTATCGTCGGGGTGGTCTTTACCTTCTTCCGTTTAGCCAAGAAAAGACCTGTTTTGGTTTTTGCATCAATCTTTGGTTTGATCTTTTTGTTTTTTGTGATTCAGTGGATGATTGTTCCCATCTCCTGGCGAGCAGAAGGTGACTCTGTTTGTGTTGTTATAAAACAAGGTGACAGCATGTCGCGGATCGTTCAGAGATTGAGGGAGGTGAATCTGATAGGAGAC
The DNA here is from genome assembly GCA_023127875.1 of Candidatus Zixiibacteriota bacterium. The sequence goes on along the minus strand of JAGMFA010000142.1, from coordinate 221 downwards.
GGAACCGGACTTTTGTTCCTGGCTAAGCTTTTGGGAAAAGATCGACACATTCAAATGGGAAGGTATGATTTTAAGAAGGGGATAACATTATATTCTGTTTTCAACAAATTGGTCAAAGGAGATGTGACTTTAAAGGAGGTGACCATTCCGGAAGGATTGACTATAAAACAGATCGCCGGGATTTTAAGAAGAGAAATTCAGATCGACTCTTCAGAGTTTGT
>JAGMFA010000141.1 GCA_023127875.1 Candidatus Zixiibacteriota bacterium | reverse complement strand
TCAACCCGAAGCGTAGAAACGAAAGAACGCCGGAGTGCAATTTCCTCTCCCCACGCCTCCATCTCAAAAGAATTGGCAGAAGGAGGATCATCACTCCGAAGCATCTCCCACATTTTGGTGGTGGACGATGAGGAATATATATGTGAAGTCATAAAAGAGTTGCTTTCAAATGAAGGATATCAGATCCAGACAATGTGTGATCCCCAGAAGGCAATAGAGTTTATCAAAGATCAACCGGTGGATTTGGTTTTAACTGATCTGATAATGGGCAAAAAATCAGGGGTGGATGTGCTTAATCAAACCATGAAGTTTCATCCGGACGCCATCGTCATTCTCATGACCGGACATCCCACCATAGAGAATGCGGTGGCGGTGTTAAAATCGGGCGCCTACGACTATCTGGTTAAACCCTTCTCCATGGACACCCTAAAGGCGGTGATCAAGCGAGGTCTGGAGAAACAGAGGCTTTATCGAGAAAACATAAATTTGAAGGAGACGGTATCTCTTTATAAGATAAGCGAAGCCATGGGGTCCACCATTCGATTGGATTTCCTTTTGAATCTGATCCTGGAGACCGCCATAAAAGAGCTGGATGCGGATATGGCCTCTGTTTTACTTTTAGATGAAAAGACCAAACGGTTGACTCCGGAAGCCTCACTGGGAGTGCCATCGGAGATGGCCAAAAGCGGGCTTCTCACCGGACAGGATAACATTTCCAGATGGGTTATCAAACAGGGTCGACCACGAGTTTTTGATAAAGATGAAATCGGCGAACGTTTCTCCTCCCATCATTTAAGGAAAAACGTAAGGTCGGTTATCGTTCATCCTTTGATGGCAAAAGGAAAAGTCATCGGAACTTTGATTTTGATCAGATCCAAAGGACGGATATCCCCATTTACCACCGGTCAGCTTCACTCTCTTTCCATCATTGCCTCCAAAGCGGCTTCTGCCATTGAAAACTCCAGATTGTATGAGGAGCTGAAGGAATCTTATTTGGAGACCCTTACTACACTGGCCAATGCGGTGGAGGCACGAGACATATATACTCGTGGTCACACAGAAAGAGTATGTTATATGGCTGAACTTATGGGAAGCCAGATGGGGTGGAATGAAGAAAGACTGTGGGAGGTGAAGATGGGAGGAATCTTGCATGATATCGGAAAGATAGGTGTTCCCGATGCCATATTAAACAAAGCCGAAGCCTTGACCAAAGACGAATTCGAGGTCATGAAACAACATCCCATCTGTGGAGCGAAAATATTGGAAGGCATCTCCTTTTTAGCTCCAGCAGTTCCATATGTTTTATATCATCACGAGAGATTCGATGGCAAAGGATATCCTTACGGATTGCGAAACGACCGAATACCCATCCAGGGACGGCTGATGGCGGTGGTGGACACCTTCGACGCCATGACCAGCGATAGACCCTATCGAAAAGCAAAAAGCTTTAAAATAGCTTTAAAGGAGATCAGGGATTGTGCGGGCACGCAATTCGACCCGCATATTGCTGAGGTCTTTTTGGACGCCTGGGAAAGAGGATTAATCGACAAAAGAAAACTGAAGGTGAAAAAAGAGTCGTAAATTTTCAATTCAGAGCTTTTTAGGACAAACCTGTGCATGTTCTTTTGAGCTCATTTTTAGACAACTGCTGTTTTTATCAAATATAAGCAGGACGGATTTTCGTATTAAAATCTGGTATTAAGCTTAATTAATTTCTTCTATCATTTTCCCGGAATGGAAGCTTAGTTTTCTTTATTTCCGGAAGAATTTTAAAAAGTTTTCAAATTTTTGTTGACAGAGCTAAGAAAAGTAGTATATTTGAGCATTCAGTTTTTTCAGATCTTTAAAGAAACTAAGAGATTTGTCTATCAATTCAGGTGCCCTCAACGTGTGAACAGGTGTTTACCAGTTAGTAGGGATGTGGGCACAGTTTGAAACGGATACAAAACAAAAAGCAACTCAAAAGGAGCTGTAATGAAAAAAACAATGGAGAAGGTGGATTACGATATCAGCGGGTTGCGAGCAGTCACAACATTTCCCATGGTGGATGGGCTTCGTTTTCCTTTAGTGGGGCAGACGGTATTGATCACCTCGGTAAATAAAGAGAAGATTCCCAGCCTGGGAGTCAAAAGTTCGGTCTCCATTTTTTCTTCTCGTCCTGCCATCGTAGGGTTCAGTTGTAATACCAGTGACTTCACAGCCAAAAACATCCTCTCCACGGGAGAGTTCATAATCAATATCCCCGGGACAGAGCTGGCTAAGAAGATAGGGATGATTATGGAGATTGAACCAACCGGGGACAAAGAAATCAAAGAGGCTAAATTAACGCCGGTGAAGTCCGTTAAGCTCGCCACCCCTCGTATCGCCGAGTGCAAAGCCCATCTGGAATGCTCATTGGACTGGACCAAAAAATATGGCGAGGAGATGGTGATATTCGGACGTGTGCTTTTGGCATCAGTGGACAAGAAGGTGGTGGAGGCGGACTTAGCGGAAAGATACAAGCACCTGAAGCTATTCGCTCAGCTGGATAATGGGCTCTACGGAGCAATCAAGGAAGTAAAGAAACTCTCTTCTTGAGTGATTCTTTGCACCTTAAGTGAGCTTCAACCCAGCTTGCTCCGAAGTTTGCAACCAAAGTTTAAGGGGAAAGGGTAAATATTCTCGTCTGTTGTAGGCACATAAAACCCCGCCACTTACGTTTTACTCTCCTCTATTTCTCAAACTTATACCCTTATTACTCAAAACAAGAGGAAGACCTTTTGGTCCAACCTGTGAAATTCGTAGAATCGAGGAGACAAGTTCTATGAATGGAAATGTCTGTAAATATTTTCCGCCACTTTTTTGTTTATCCCTTCAAGTTTTAATAGCTCTTCTAAGTCTGCCTCTTTGATTTTTTCAATGGAGCGAAAATGTTTAAGCAACTCTTTCCTTCTGGTTGGTCCAACGCCCGGAATCTGGTCCAGCTCAGATTTTATGATTCTTTTCTTCCTTAACTTTCGGTGGTACTCCACGGCAAAGCGATGAGCCTCATCCCTTATCCGCTGAAGAAGCTTTAAGGAGGCAGAGCCTTTTGGGATCATCAGAGGTTCAGACCTTTGAGGCAAAAAGACCTCATCCAATCTTTTAGCTAAAGCCACCACGCTCTGATTATTGATCCCCTGGCTGTTCAAAGTTTGCACAGCCGCCGAGAGCTGACCTTTTCCACCATCAATTAAAACCAGGTCTGGATATTCCTGTTTCCTTTCGGTCAAACGGGTAAAATATCTGTGCACCACCTCCGCCATCATGGCAAAATCATCCTGCCCTTCCACAGTTTTGATTTTAAATCTGCGATACCGGCTTTTCTGGGGACGACCATCCTGGAAAAAAACTAAAGAGCCCACCGCATCTTGTGGACCTAAATTGGATATATCGAATGCGGCTATCTTTCGGGGAGGAATGGATAAATACAAATCCTTCTCCAGTGCTCTTATTGTGGCAGGAACTTTCTTCTTTGCCTCGGATCTTTGCAACAAAAGCTCATTTAAAGAAAGTTGGGCATTATAACTTGCCATCTCCAAGAGTTTGGCTTTCTCTCCTCTTTGAGGAATGAGGATTTTTACTTTCCCTTCTCTTTTAGAGGTAAGCCAATCCTGAATCATCCTCTGGTCCCCCACCGCGCCGGGAAGAATGATCTCAGGCGGAATCACCACCGAATGCATGTAGTATTGCCTTAGAAATGTGGACAGTATCTCCTGATCTGAGCTTTCCTTGAAACCGGTAAGATGGAAATTCTGCCTGCCGATCAAAATCCCTTCTCTTATCTGCAGAGCCACTACCAAGATGTCCTTTTTTTCACGGGCGAAGGCAATGATGTCGCGATCCACCCGCTCTACATCTGCCACTTTCTGTTTTTCTATCACGCTTTCTAACGCTTTGATCTGATCCCTGACAGAAGCCGCCTTCTCAAATTCTTCCTTAGCGGAACATTCATTCATTCTTTCTTTTAGGTGCTCCATCAACAGATTGTTTTTTCCAGAAAGAAAAAGCAAAACATTCTTTATGATCTCCCGGTATTCCTCCTGCGAAATCTTCCCCTCACAAGGACCCAGACATCTTTTGATATGATAATCCAAGCATAGTTTGATCTTTCTGGCGGAGGGAAGCGCATAGTTACAGCTTCGAATGGGGAAAACCCTCCTCAGTATCTTGAGAGTATGCCGCATAGCTTTGACATTAGTATAGGGACCGAAATATTTTGCCTTATCTTTTTTTACCCTTCTTACCACTAAGACTCTGGGAAAAGGCTCATCCGTTACCTTCAGATATGGATACCTTTTGTCATCCTTTAAGTTCACATTGTATCTGGGCTTGTATTCCTTGATGAGATTGGCTTCCAGGATTAAAGCCTCCATCTCCGAGTCGGTCGCCAGAATATCAAAATCAGATATCTTTGAGATCAGGGCGGATATCTTGGGATGATAGGGAGGAGTGTCGAGAAAATATGCCCGCACTCTGTTTTTTAAGGATTTAGCTTTCCCCACATAGATTATTTTTCCCAAGGTATCCTTCATCAAGTATACCCCAGGCTTGGTGGGAAGATTTTCCAGTTTGGTTTTTATGTCGCTGTGCGTCACAATAAAAACCCAGGTGTAGGGTGTGGAGGAAAGGTGTAAGGTGTAAGGTGAAGCTGGTTTTTCGCTAAAACCTTACACCTTTAACCTTTCACCTGTTCTCAAGGAATCACCCTTCTGGCACCTCTGTATCTTTTCTTATAGTAGTCTTCATCCAGAGCTGATACGATCACTCCAAAGCCTTTCATGGAGTGAACAAATTTGCCCTCTCCAATGTAGATTCCCACATGGGAGACAGAAAACCAGCCATCAGAGAAGAAAACCAGATCGCCGTATACTAAGTCGTCTTTACCCACTTGTTTCACCAGCTGATAAAGCTTTTTGGTGTTGTGAGGAAGCCTGAAGCCAGCATATTGTTTGTATACATGCATCACCAGACCGGAGCAGTCAATTCCTGCCTTGGTTTCGCCCCCAAGTTTATAGGGTGCTCCCAGAAAGGAATCGATTATCCTTCCCATCTTAGCTTTATCGATCTTACTTTTGCTCTTCCGCTGGTGATGCTGGGGACTTTCGGTCTTTTTGGATTCTTCCTGTAAGATAGTCTGCTTCTTACTTTTTTCAACCGACTCCGAGGTGTATCGGGGTTGAGGGATACAGGCGGTGAAAAACAAAAAGCTAAAAAAAGATACAAGGAAAAGATTTTTATACATCTTTGACCTCTCTTTGCTAATCCTCGTTTTCATTAGGAACAAAGGATCGTTATACCTCATCCCGTCTCCCTCTTCATTTCATGGAGAGGGAAAGATGGGAGGTTTCTTATGAAAATGAAAAACCCCAAAAAAATCGTATCCATCAAATTATGTTCTCCTCCTATCGGAATAAAGAAATCAACTACCCCCGACTAAAAGTCGG
>JAGMFA010000140.1 GCA_023127875.1 Candidatus Zixiibacteriota bacterium | reverse complement strand
TCTGGGGAAGATTGACAAAGGCATCCATCACTGGCTTGGACTTCTTTGAAGCGACCAAGATGTCCGCATCTGCTATGGTTTCCCTCATCCGTCTCAAAGAGCCTGCCAAAGTCATCTGTTTTATCTCTTTGACCTTTTTCAACTCCTCAACTATATCTTGTGCTCGAGGATAAATAAAAGCCAAAGGTAACCTCTCTTTGTATTTCTGAACCTGCTGGATTCCCTGAATGATATTTTGTTCCACCTTCTCACCCAGACCAGGAAGCTCTCTCAACCTACCCTTCTCTGCCGCCTTCTTTAGCTGAGTTGTTGTCTTTACCCCTAACTGGTCATATACCAGCTTAGCATGCTTGGGACCCATGCCGGGAATCCTCAGAAATTCAGTCAAAGGGGCATATTCGCTTTTTTTCAAATCCTCATAATATTTCAACTTTCCCGTCTCCAAAAGCTCTTTGATCTTCTTGGCGATCCCCTCTCCAATTCCGGGAAGCCCCTTAATTTTGTCTTTATCTTCCAAAGAGGAAAGTTGATAGGTGAGGCCCTCCACGGTTTGAGCCGCCTTGATATATGCTCTGATCTTGAAGGAATTCTCTCCTTGAATATCCAGTATTTCAGATATGTGAACCAGTATTTGGGCTATTTCCCGGTTTGTCATACAACAGCCTAAAGCATAGAGTTGAGAGCATTCTACCTCATCCTCGTTCCCCCTCTCCTTGACAAGGAGAGGGGGAAACAGGGGGTGAGGTTCTTATTTGCTGTGTCTGTCTGGTCCCCTGACCCGACAGGGTCTCTCCGCCAGGTCAGGGGACCTGCCGGGCACAGGAATATCGCAGGCTAAAACTCATTTGTCCATTTGGATCCATAGGAAGTCAAATGACCTGCGGCTACCAATTAGTTCTTCCCGCCAGGTCAGGGGGACCTGCCGGGCACAGGAATTTAGCCCTGCCAATAGGGTTTTTCAACAACTCCTGAAGCCTGCGGCTACAAACCTCTCTCTTTGTCCCCCTCTCCATTTTGAGGCTGTGTCATAATGATGTTTTGAAGTTGTAGCCGTCCATATGGACGTAAGTTGTTGGTTTTCAATATCTCAGTTTCGCAGACTAAAGTCTGCGGCTACAAAAACCTAAATTCTGACACACCCTCTTTATGGAGAGGGGACTCAAGGGGAGAGGTCTTTGATCGCTCAAAGGCGGATGTTATCATCCGCCTGCTTTTCCGCTGGATGATAACATCCAGCGGCAGCATAGAGAGGTCCTTCATTCTCCGTTGGTGCAAAACACCAACGGGAAGCAAAGGCCTCGGCTTTTCTCTAAACCCTCTTTACTTCATCCAAAAAGGCAGGTCTTTTTATATATCTCTCCTTAAGCAAGTTTACGAGTTTTTTACGCTCATTCTCAAAACCTTTTATCTGTTTCATCTGCCTAAGGTACCTGGCAATCTCTCGATAGTGTGGTCTGCCCATCTTGCTGTCGGCAAATGGAGTGATCAGTTCTTTGTAAGCGTTGAAGTATTTTTCAGGATACCTACCCGATAGGTCTTTATGATAATGTGCTAAAGTATAAAGATTTTTCTGGGCAAGAACTTGCTCCAGTGCTTGGTCAAACATCCTTTCCTTTAAGTAGATGTCGATAATAATATCTCTACCCCAAAACCTGTCATTTGATACATTGCTTATGATAAAAGAGAGCATCTGGTCCCAATCCTCTTGAGAGCAAGCCTTCTTTAACTTCTCATAGTCATTCCAATCTTTATCCTGAAGGAAGAGGACGACTAAATTTTCTTTATACTCTGAAGATTGCTTTTTATAGAATTTAGTTAAGAATCTTCGTAGTTCCTTGGTTAGATGATCAGGAAATAGAGAAAGTCCTTCTTCGGCAACCTTGACTGCCTCCTTGGTCTTGCCATCTTTCTCTTTTCGACGGGCATACAAAAGGCAGAATTCGTGGTCTTTATGATAATATCTTTCTATCAGATTGTAAAACCCCTCTTCCTCATCGAGTTTATCCAAGATATGAAGCTGCATCATCACAAGCTCTTTTGCATGATAATAGACGATCCATTGATCAGGATCAGGTAAGTCTTCAGGAAGAAGGGCTCTAGGTAGTCCTTTCCAATATTCCAGATCCCCTCTCGATTGGCATATCTCCCTTAAGGCATAATCATAATTCTGCTGGAAATAGTCGGGGTCGTTTTTTATGTATTTGTCAAAAAGATAGTCGATATATGTCCTTTTCTCTTTGGGGTTTAATCTGGCGTTGTTTATACACTCTGCAAGGTTCTCGATGGCATGAGCAAACTCACCTCCATAGTAACCATCAGAATCATCGACATTATCCATATTCTTGGCGATCACCTCAGCTAATACCTTGTAGATAGTAGCTGCCTCAAGAGAGTTTTTTGCCTTGATGTATCGCTGAGCTAAATCATGGATATAGGAGAAATCAATGTCCATACCATACTTGATATATCCATGGCGGTCGGACACCTCACGGTAAAGCGAGTTTATCTCTTTCTTGTAATCATGGATATTTCTTCTTTTTGCACCCGTGCCTGAAAAATAGATAGCAAAATGCTCTCTCAAAAGGTGGTTTTCCGCAAACTCTGTCATCAAAAAACTTTTCAGTTCATCAAGAGAGATGCCATTCAAAATGGCTTCAATCTTCTGCTCCTCTTCCTTTCCTTTCTTTCTAATCTTATGATAATCCTCTGATAGGGCAAGGAGTGTAGCTGCAATATGCTTGCAGTAGCCACCCCAATCATAGGGACATGTGCAGGAGGCTTTAATATCCTTCTTATCTACCCGAATCGTTACCCTATAGTCGCTTGCGCCGGCTACGATGGCTGTAGTTTTGTTTCCAAATTGCTCTAAGTCTGTAACCCGGCCCTGTCTGAGATATTCTAGCCCTCGCTCAGAAGAACTTTCAGTGCATAACTCCCTTATCTGATCAATGGTTGGTTTCATTCCTGATCCCATTGGCCTGAGCTTTGTGCCTGTCGGGACCCCTGACTCGACAGGATCTCTTATGTTTCTTCCTCTTTTTCTAACAACTCATCAAGATGACATTTTATTCTATCAACAAAATCTCTAGCTGTTTCTAATAACTTCCGTGCCTCCTCTTCTGCGATTGTAAAACCTATTCCATAATCTCCGATTAATCTCTTATCAAAAGCATCATTAAGTGCTTTACCTAATTCCTTTTCAAAAATGCCGGTTTTAACAAAGTGCTGTCCAAACAGACTTAATACACCCTTATGTGAAGACGCCTTTAACCCTTTGGTGAGGAGTAATACTTCTGTCATGTAGAACATAGCATAGTAACATCTTGAAACACAGGAATCATAATCTCCATCATCCAAAGCACGTTCCGCCGTGCTCAGAAATTTCTCTGCTTTCTTTATAAAATCCTTTATTTCTTTCATGTTAATATTCCTTCTTCCTTCACATTCAGTAAAAAAGGAGAGTTATAATTTTTGAAGAAATGTTCAGGCACAACAATAACTGAAAACAATTCTCCTTTTTCAAGGAGGACATCAAAGATGGTATCACTTAAACTTTTCCTCACTTCAAAAGGATTAAGGGAGTCATCAACTACCACCAATAGATCGATGTCTGAATCTTTTGTTGCCTTGCCTCTGGCACAAGAACCATACAGTATGACCTGCTTGATCCCCTCTCCATATGCCTTCAGCAGGGGTTCTTTTATTCGATTTACCAGTTGCTCTATTCTTTCATCCATTTTCTCCACCTCTTAGAGTGGATATTTTTACTTTTTGCTCCCGCCGTTTTAGAGAGTGTTCTTCCTCTTTTCCCGTTGGTGAGGAACACCAAAGGGAAGCAGGTTGTAGTCGCACCCGTCAGGGTGCGTGGTGTTCGAGAGCGCAGGCTAAAGCTCATTTGAGTCAACTGACCTGCGGCTACCAACCTCTCCCTCTCTGTCCCCCTCTCCACAAGCTTGACAAATCCTTATTTGTCAACCAGCCCTTTGGGCATGGTTGACCTACATGACCTCTCCCCCTTAGTCCCCCTCTCCACAAATGTGGAGAGAGGGATTCAGGGGGTGAGGTTTCGTGATGGGGCAGGGGTTAAACCCCTGCCCCATCTGAGCAAAATTGTTCATCTCCCCATCAGAAGGGAGAGCTTCCAAGTTGCACATATCAAAAGTCTCGTCAAAGCAGGCAATATGACAATTGCCGGTTCTGTACACTAAATCCTTCTTCTTGATGATTGCGGTTAGTTTGCCTAAGATACCCGCTTTTCTGAAATCGGCAGCTTTCAATCTCTCAAAATCTACCCTGTGTCCTAACGCCAGATCACAATCATTAACTCTTAAGTCGAGCATTAGCATCTTATCTTCCCGGTATTCATTTGCCCCAATCTGGATGATAACGTCCCGTTGCAGTGCGTAGGTCAGGAGCCCTGTGCTCCTGACAACCTATACTTACCTCTCCCCCTATGTCCCCCTCTCCTTAAACAAGGAGAGGGGGATTCAGGGGGTGAGGTTACTCTCTCCCCATAAGCTTCTTAAACTCCTCCTCATTTATCGTCTTCACTCCCAATTTCAAAGCATTATCATATTTCGATCCGGGGTCTTTGCCCACCACCACAAAATCGGTCTTCTTGCTGACTGAAGAGGAGACCCTGCCACCTAAATCCTCGATAATCTTTCTGGCTTCATCTCTGGTGAAGGAATCCAGTCCTCCGGTTAAAACGAAAGTTTTACCTGAAAAGGGAGTTTCTTTAGTTTCAACCTTTTCTTTTGGAAACTTCACCCCGCCTTTTTTGAGCTTGTTCAAAATTTTCAGATTCTTGGTGTTATGGAAAAAATTATAGATGCTTTCAGCTACTATAGGTCCGATCTCATACACTTCAGCCAGATCCTCCACAGATTGTTTAGCTAAATTATCGATGGACTTAAAATTTTTTGCCAGAACAGAAGCTAAATGGTATCCCACGTTTCTTATGCCTAAAGCATAGATCAAATTGGTGAGGGAAGGATTTCTGCTTTTGTCAATGGCGATGAGGATATTCTCCGCTAACTTATCCCCCATACGATCCATCTTCATCACGTCTTTTTTTTTCAAAAAATACAGATCCGCTTGGTCTCTGATGAGCTTTTTGTCCACCATCTGCTCTAAGAACTTATATCCCAAGCCATCCATATCCATAGCGCCCTTGGAGACGAAATGTGCCAGGTTCTCTTTGATCTGAGCCGGACAGGCGATCCCGGTACAGCGATGAATTGCCTCTCCTTCTGGTCTTTCCACCTTTGAGCCACAAACCGGACACTTGCTGGGCATGACAAACTTTTTCTCTTTGCCGATTCTTCTGGACTCAATCACTTTCACCACCTCGGGGATCACATCTCCTGCCCTCTGTATCACCACTGTATCTCCTATACGCACATCCTTTTTCTTTACCTCGTCTTCATTATGCAAGGTGGCTCGACTTACCTCCACTCCTCCTACTCTGACCGG
>JAGMFA010000014.1 GCA_023127875.1 Candidatus Zixiibacteriota bacterium | reverse complement strand
GGCTTGGCACCGAGGGGTAAACCCTCGGCTACGCGTCCTGTAACTGTGATTGAGAACCTTTGTTGAGTTTGGAAAAATAAAATTCAAGCTTCGCGTAGCCAAGCCTTCACGGCTTGGCACCGAGGGATGAACCCTCGGCTACGCGACAAATTAGTCATAGAATAATGCATCGTCTAAAAAATTTTGATTATTCAAACAAAGCAGTTTACATCACGACAGATACTTATGAGCAAAGATCAATTTTTGTCTCAGATGATAGGGTGAACAAGATTTATGAAGCTCTGGATGAGGTTTATCTTAAATATGATTTCAAAATCAACGGATTTGTGATAATGCCCACACATTGTCATTTAATAATCGTTTCCCAAAACAATGATTTGTCTGAGATAATGCACGACATTAAAGGAATAACTGCTTTTAAAATGTTAGATTGCGCTCTAATAGAGGGGAAACTTTGGCAGAGAGGTTTCTATGACCATGTTATTCGGAATAAAAAGGATTTGATAGAAAAATTGAACTATATTCATCAGAATTCGTTTAGAGCGGGTTTGGTTAAAGATATCTCGGATTACAAACATTCCAGTTTCAAGTTTTATTATGATAGTGAGTGTGAAATCCCAGCACGGTTTGCTAAAATAGAAATATAACTAGATCGCGTAGCCAAGGCTTCACGCCTTGGTTGGCCCATTTGGGCCTACGCGGTGATTGTCACCAAACAATTGTTCAACGAAAGGTCGGAAACCACTGATGTTTAAAGAGATCAAAGAAGACTTCAACTATCCGGAGATGGAAAAAGGGATACTTGCGTTCTGGGATAAGGAGAATATTTTCCATAAAAGCATCCAGATCCGAAAGGACGCCCCCGATTTTGTGTTCTACGAGGGACCTCCTACTGCCAATGGAAGACCGGGGATTCATCACGTGATCTCCCGCACCATAAAAGATTTGGTCTGCCGTTACAAGACCATGCGAGGATTTAAGGTGGAAAGAAAAGCGGGCTGGGATACCCATGGGCTTCCGGTGGAGATAGAGGTGGAAAAGGAGCTGGGGCTAGACAATAAGGCGAAGGTAGAAGAATTTGGCATTGACAAGTTCAACGCCCAATGCCAAAAAAGCGTTTTCCGGTACAAAAAGGAATGGGATGAGCTTACTGTCAGGATCGGCTACTGGCTGGATTTAGACGGAGCCTATATAACCTGTTCCAACGAATACATAGAAAGCGTCTGGTGGATTCTCTCTCAGTTCTGGGAGAAGGGCTTTATCTATCAGGGACATCGAATTGTTCCCTATTGCCCCAGATGCGGCACCCCTCTATCCAGCCATGAGGTGGCTCAAGGATATGAGGAGGTCTCCGATCCTTCGGTATGCGTTAAGATGAAATTGGAAGGGAAGCCCAACACCTACTTTCTGGTATGGACCACCACTCCCTGGACCTTGATCTCCAACGTGGCTTTGGCAGTGGGTGCGGACATTGAGTATGTAAAAGTGGAGCATCAAGGTGAGGAATTGATCTTGGCCAGAGCACTTCTAAATCAGTCTCTAGATGGCGAATACCAGATAAAGGAGGAGTTCAAGGGAAGAGATTTGGAGAAATTAAGATATGAACCCCTGTACACTTTCGCAGAGATGGACAGATCAAAGGCGTTTTATGTGATCTTAGCAGACTTTGTTAGTGTGGAGGAGGGAACCGGGATTGTCCATATCGCCCCAGCATTCGGACAAGACGACTATGAGGTGGGGCAGAAATATGGTTTGCCCGTAATCCAGCCGGTGGACGCCAAAGGGGAATTCACTGCTGAGGTCACCCCGTGGAAAGGTATGTTTGTAAAAGATGCAGATGAAGGCATAATGGAGGATCTGAAGAAAAGAAATCTCTTGTATAAAAGAGGTGAGTATGTTCATACCTATCCCTTCTGTTGGAGATGCAACTCTCCTTTGATCTATTATGCCCGAAAGTCTTGGTATATCCGAACTACAGCCTTTAAAGATAAGCTTTTGGAGAACAACAAAAGGATAAACTGGTATCCGCCGGAGATTGGCTCCGGGCGGTTCGGGGAATGGTTAGAAAACAATGTGGACTGGGCGCTTTCTCGAGAAAGGTTCTGGGGAACGCCTTTGAATATCTGGATCTGCGATAAGTGTGGGGAGAAAAAATCCGTGCCCAGCATTAAAGAGCTTTTGGATTCGGCCGTTGAAGATGAATTCTTATCCAGTTTTAAGAAAGATATGAATCTCCACAAGCCCATGATAGACCAAATCAGTTTGAGGTGTCCCCATTGTGATGGAGTTATGCATCGCACCCCGGAGGTGATCGATTGCTGGTTTGACTCCGGCTCCATGCCATATGCTCAATGGCATTATCCCTTCGAGCACAAAGATGATTTTGAGGATAAGTTCCCCAGCGAGTTTATCTCCGAGGCGGTGGATCAGACCAGAGGATGGTTTTACAGCCTCTTGGCCATCTCCACATTTCTTTTGGATCAACCTGCCTTCAAAAACGTGATCGTGATAGAGTTGGTTCAGGATAAAGATGGTTTTAAGATGCACAAATCTAAAGGAAACGTGATAGACCCCTGGGAGGTTTTGGATGTTCAGGGTGCAGATGCACTGAGATGGTATATGCTGTGGGTGAGTCAGCCCTGGCTTCCCACCAGAATCGACAAAAATGTGATAACCGAGGTGGGAAGGAAGTTCTTAAGCACCTTAAGAAATACCTATTCCTTTTTCGCGCTTTATGCCAATATCGACCAATTCGATCCTTCAAAGCACCAGATAAGTGTGGAGGAGAGAACAGATCTGGACAGGTGGATTATATCCAGATTGAATTCTTTGATCGGGCAGGTCACTCACGCTTTAGATCATTATGATCTGACCAGAGCCGCTCGTCATATTCAGGACTTTGTGGTAGAGGACTTGAGCAACTGGTATGTGCGAAGGAGCCGGAGAAGGTTCTGGCAATCCGAAGAGACTAAGGATAAGATCTCCGCCTATCTGACTCTGTGGGAGTGCCTGGTAGGTGTATGTAAGTTGATCGCTCCCTATACCCCCTTCATAGCGGAGGAACTATACAGAGAACTTTGCGCCAAGATCGACCCAAAATTCCCGGAAAGTGTGCATCTAACTGAGTTCCCTGAAGTTGTGGAAAAACATGTCGACAAAAAATTGGACCAGAAGATGAACAGCTTACGGAGGATCGTCATCTTAGGAAGGGCGGCTCGAAGCAGGGCACAGATAAAGATAAGGCAACCTCTGGGAGAGATGCTGGTTGCTCTTCCCAGGGAAGAATCCAAAGAGGATTTAAAGTCTTTGTCAGATTTGATCTCAGAAGAGCTCAACCTAAAAAAGATATCCTTATGGGATGCAGATCTTCAGTTGACCCAGCTTTCTGCCAAGCCAAATTTCAGTCAACTGGGTCCCAAATGGGGAAAGAAAGCCAATCAGGTGGCTGAGAAGATAAAATCGTTAAGTCGGGAAGAGCTGAGGAAATTCAAAGAGGAAGGTAAATTGAACATAGACTTAGATGGGGCAAGCTCGGAGTTGGAGCCGGAGGATATGGAGATTTCGGAGAAGGAAAAAGAGGGTTGGGTGGTGGAGTCGGAAAATGAGTATAGGGTGGCGCTTTCCACCGATTTAACGGAAGAATTAAAGGATGAGGGCTTTGCGCGAGAGTTAGTCAATAAGATTCAAAACATGCGCAAGGCGGCAGACTTTGAGGTGATGGATCGAATAAAGGCAAACATAAAAACCACTTCTCGACTCAACCGGGCGATTAAGGCGTTTGAAGATTACATCAAAAAAGAGACTTTAGTGAAGGATCTTTCGCTTTCTGCGGCCAAAGGTGAGCGCACCGGGGAGTGGGATATAAATGGGGAGAAGGCAGTAATCTCCATAGAAAGAGTCAGACCTTAAGCGGAGGAAGAAGATGAAGAAAAAGGATCTGCAGAAATTCGAAAAACTGCTTTTAGCCAGAAGGGCGGAATTGCTGGAGGAGTTGGGTCTTTTAAAAAAATCCGGCTTAAACAGCACGGTCAAGGACGCATCCGGAGAGATTTCCTCTTACTCCACCCATATGGCGGATCAGGGCACAGATTCCTTCGAGAGAGAAAAAGCATTTCAATTAGCCTCCAAAAGCGGCAGGTTCCTTCATCACATAGACGAGGCTTTGCGCCGCATCAAGGACAAAACCTACGGAAAATGCCAGGAATGCGGAAAAGAGATAAGTCCTACCCGACTGGAGGCAGTGCCACATGCTCGATTTTGCATAGCTTGCAAGGAAGCGGAGGAGCTCAAGAAAGCCAAGGAAACTCGATGAAGGTTTTTTTCCGCAGGCATGAACCATATGGTTCATGCGGCAGGAGATGATTTGGTCAAAAAACTTCTCAGGGCTTTTCCTCGCATATTTTTGATCATCACGGTGTTGGCTATCCTTGTGGATCAACTTTCCAAAACCGTGATGATTCATCTTCTTTATCCGGGTGAGTCTGTTCCAGTTGTAGGTAGTTTCTTCAGGCTCACGCTGGTTTTGAATCCGGGCGGAGTATTCGGAACCAGATTGGGAAGTCAAAATTTCTACACCTTCATTTCTATTTTAGCCATCGGGGTCACCCTATGGTTTTTTTTCAAAACCAGAGCAAATGGAAAAACATTCAGGATAGGGCTTTGCTTAGTGTTGGGAGGGGCTGTTGGAAATTTGATAGATCGTTTCCGCTTTGGAGAGGTGGTCGACTTTCTGGATTTCGATTTCTTTAATCTAACCCTTCCTCCGACAAAAATTTTATTTTTCAAATTCCCTAACTTTTATCTTGACCGCTGGCCCGTGTTCAATTTAGCGGACAGCTTTGTTTTGATTGGAATGGTTTTGGTGATCATTCATCTTCTGTTTTACAAAGAAAGCTCAACCCCTGATACTTTTCATAATTCTGCGTGATCGATGGAGAAAAACTCCACAAGAAGGATAAAGATTTCATCACCCCAAAGAGCGTCAGGAAAAAGAATAGATCTGTTTCTCTCCCAAGAGGATCTTGGTCTCTCCCGCGCTTTTATTCAGAAATTGATCGCAGATCATAATATATTGGTGGATGGCAAGCCCATAAAACCTTCTTACAAGATAAAAGGAGGAGAGAAAATTAAAATTGAAGTTCCTCCTTTAGAAAAACCATCCCTTGATCCGGAGGACATACCTCTGGACATCGTTTATGAGGACTCTGATCTTTTAGTGGTGAACAAAAAAGCAGGGATGGTGGTTCATCCTGCAGCGGGAAACTACTCTCATACTCTGGTAAACGCCCTTCTCTTTCACTGTAAAGATTTGTCTGGAATAAACGGGGTTTTGCGACCGGGCATTGTGCACCGGCTGGATAAGAACACATCCGGGCTTTTGGTGGTGGCAAAAAGCGATTTTGCCCACCTATGTCTGACTGAGCAAATAAAAGACAGGACTCTTCTGCGCGAATATATCGCATTGACTTGGGGACACATACCTTCTGAGGAAGGGACTATCGAAGCTCCTATTGGAAGAGCCGTCAAGGACAGAAAAAAGATGGCGGTGACCCGACAAAAAGGGCGGGAATCGTTAACCCAGTATAAAGTTCTGGAGAGATTTGACCTGTGTGATCTTTTGTCCATCCGGTTGAAGACCGGTAGAACTCACCAGATCCGGGTTCATCTTTCCTATCTGAATCATCCGGTGTTGGGTGATCCGGAATATGGCGGCAGACAGAAGTGGATCAAAGGCATTTATGACAGAGATCGCCCTTTCGCTCACAAACTTTTAAGCACAATTGACCGGCAGACTCTTCACGCCAAAAAGTTAGGCTTCGTTCATCCCAGGACAAAAGAATATAAAGAGTTCGATTCCCCTTTGCCAGAAGACATAGAAAGCGTCTTAACTCTCCTCCGCAGGTAATTTCGTCGTTGGTCGAGGGTGCCCTCACCCTCGACCTTTATCTATGTGGCAGGGTAAGGGCTTGTCCTGAGGACGGAGGCCGAAAGGATACCCTGCCACAACTTTCACGGCATAAGGGTGGATGGTAACATCCACCCAGGAGCAATAAGAGGAATTAGATGTAGGGGTTCGATTCATCGAACCCGGCGGATCGCATAAATGCGCTCCCTCTGATGTAGAGGGGGTAGGTTCTTCACTGGAGTGCAAAAGCTTGTTGAAGCGAAGTGGAAATCCCGCTCTGCGGGGCTTTTGCATGCATCAGCCCCGCCAAGTCGGGGTCTCCGCCCAGACGCTTTGCTCCGACAAGCTGATGCACTCCTTTCAAGATACAGAATTCGTGCGGCACGGAAGATGGATGATAATCCGCCCAGACGGGCGGGCGGACGCTCGAAGGATCCGTAGGACAATCCGTCTCAGAGCAAGGAATATCTCACAGCTGATTAATGAGATTAAGCTGATAACTCTAAATCATTATTCGTTATCCGTCATCCGTTATTCGTCATCGTTTTTTATCTGCTTAATAGATTCGCTACGCTCACTACAAGTCTGCTACATCTGCTGTGAGGAACTTTCTGCTATCTGTAGACATTATCATCCAACCCGCCGTTGGTGTGCCCATACGGACACACCTTTGGGGAGTGTATGATTTGTATTGGGTCTCTACAAACATGTTTTTTCTTGACTTTTGGCTGTGTATAAGTTATAATATATAAAGATAACTTGTAGCCACGAGGAAATGATTCCGGCGCACCGACCTGGAATTCCATCAGAGGTCTTCATATGGTTTGAGTCTGCCACCATGGTGTCGTCTTGAAATAACCTGCGTACTTTACCCCAAGGAGGAGTTCGTTATGCGTGTTGTTACCATTCTTACAATTGGTTTGGCTCTCTTGCTGTGTGCTATCAGCCCTCAGCAAGCACGAGCCGAGAAGGCAACCCAAGAGGAGATGGAGCTGGTCTGCCAGAACTGGCTTTCGTTCATGGTACATCAGAAAGCAGAATGGGCTGGGGAAACTCATCCCCAGATAGTAGGCGTAGATGAAATTGTCGAGGGGGATACACTTCTGGCTCGTTGTTTCTCCATTTCTCCTCAAGGCTTCGTGGTTGTGCCCATTCTCAAGGAACTTCCACCCATCAAGGCATACTCAGAGGAGTACGGGCTGGACGTGAATCAGAGAGTCGGATTCCCCCAGCTTCTCCGGGAAGTTCTGCTTCACCGAATAAGGTTGTATGCCAAAACATACGGCAGTTTGGATGCAGTTCAGCCTCCAGACAGCGATGTGCTTTTGGGTCGAGAACACAGAGCGGAGTGGAGCCGGTTTTTGAAGAGCCAAAAAGAATTTAAGATCGACTTGACCCAGGGTAAAATCCAACCCTTGACAGAAGTGGGGCCACTTTTGACGACCTCGTGGCATCAAAATGACCCATATTATAATCTTTGTCCAATAGGCTATGGTGGTGGGCATTGCAAGGTTGGCTGTGTGGCAACTGCGGCCGCCCAGATCATGAAATACTGGAATTGGCCTCCCTCTGGAACTGGCGCTCGCTTCTATTTGTGGGATGGAGACGATTCCTGCAATGGACCTGTTGGAGGTGGGTGGCTGAGTGCTGATTTCTCTGATCCCTACGATTGGCAGAACATGCCAGATAACTGCCAATCGGGATGCTCACAGGAACAGCAGGATGCGCTGGCTGAACTTTGCTACGAAGTGGGAGTTGCCTTTGAAATGGACTATGGAGTATGTGGGTCGGGAACCTGGACTTATCTGGCATTGACAGTCTTCCCTACATATTTCAGATATGACTCCTCCATAGATAGAGAGAACCGTAGCGATTATAGCACCGCAGACGATTGGTTTTCCGTGATCCAGGCAGAGATAGACAGTGGCCGTCCTATGCAGTATCGTATCTCTGGGCACTCTATCGTTTGCGATGGGTGGAGGGATACCGACGGACTGAATCAATATCATATTAACTATGGATGGGGAGGGTCCCACACCTCCTGGTATACCATAGACCAAATTTATGGCTCCAGTAATCCAATGGTAGAATACTTGATCAGGAACATTATACCGGCAGCCATACGGGGCGATGCCAATAGTGACGAAGTGATAGACCTTGGCGATGTGGTCTATCTGATAAACTACCTGTACAGAAACGGTCCCGCTCCTAATCCTTTATGGACTGGAGATGCTAATTGCGATGGAATTGTTGATCTGGGAGACTTGGTCTATCTAATCAACTATCTTTACAAAGGTGGACCGCCACCAGGCTGTTAGTCACAGAAAAAGATTCCTGCTTTCCATTGGAGTTCCTTGGCTGGTAGGCTTCACCCATGGGAATAACCGGCGGGTGAAGAACATCCATTTGAAGCAAAGTCCCTCGAATTCAACCTCACCCCCTTTGTCCCCTTCAGGGTGTCCTTCGATCCCGAAGATCTCAGGATCGAGGGAAATCCCTTCAGGATGAACCCCTCTCTATAAAATGGAGAGGGGGATACAGAGGGAGAGGTCTTTGCTTCCCGTTGGAGTTCCTTGGCTGGTAGGCTTCACCCATGGGAATAAACGGCGGGTGTCCACAGGATCCTCGGGAAAGAACAACCGCCTTGAGCAAGGGAAAAAACAATCCCTCACAGCTGATTAGTTGGATTAAACTGATAACTTGCTATACACATCCGTGTAATCCGTCCAGACGGACGCCCGTCTGGGCGCTCCATCTGTTGGGAATATTCGCTCGCATGTTCGGGCGGGGGTAAAACACCCGCCCGAACAAAGGGTTAACCTCGGCGCAAGCGAAGTTCTATTTTTTCCTTTCCGGCTCGGGTATCTCTTCTTCTATACCAGCTAATCTTCTGGCAAGCTCGGCTTTCCCCCCGTTCGTCACGGACGCCTCGTCCGTGACGAAAATGGAGTTGGCAACGGACGGGGGCGTCCGTTACCAACCAAAGAAAACTTATTTTTTCTTCTTTTCCGGTTCAGGTATCTCTTCCTCGATTCCGGCTAATTTCCTGGCAAGTTCAGCCTTATCCTCTAATTTGGCATTAACCCTGATGACCAGCTTGGCTCCATCTGGTGACCCTCCACCGTGCATGCATCCGGGAACTCCGGGACCTATGGTGAGCCATTCTATCAAACGTGCCGCCCGGGTGCGCGCTTCGGCAGGTGCTTTGGCTTTCAGATATTTTTTGACCAGTTGTCCGTATTTCTCGTCCTCAAAGTCGACCCAGGAGGGTATACAACCGGTCTCGCCGATGCCTCCGGCAATGTCCTGAGCTAAAACAGAGTTCTCATAAGGTAGGGTGGCTACGTGCACCTTGTTCACGTTGGAGAGCAGAGGATTAGGCTGCCATACTCCGGAAGGATGCTTTCTTCCCAGGGTGGCAGCGGCAATCCCCATTCCGAAGGTGGTCTCATTGTTGATCACCATGCGGATCAACTTCTCCGAGAAGACCTTTGATGGGAGGCCATTAGCCCGCGCCATAAGTATGGCTCCTCCTACCTTCAAATCCCCCTGCCCTGCCACACAGCTTCCTATAGCTGCCCGATAAGGCATGATGAAATTCAAAACCGCACCCAAACTGTATTTATACTCTCCACACATGAATACTCTTTCCTTGGGCACAAACACGTTTTCAAAGAGAAGATAAGCCTGGGTGATTCCTCCCATCTTCACCGGTATGTCGAAACCTTCCTCCTCTTCCCTGGTATCGGATGGACGACGGGTCTCCACGATGGTCAAACCTTCAGTGTCCCTTGGAATGACAAAGGAGACAGCCCAGTCTTTATCTGGCTCTTTGTAACCGGCGCCGGGAAGGACGAATATCTCATTGCACGCCGCTACTCCACAGATCATCACCTTGGCGCCCTTGATCACAATACCATCCTCTCTTTTCTCCACCAGATGAAGATTCATGTCCGGGTCATCCTGCTGTGAAGCTGTCTTGGTTCGGTCGCCTTTGGGATCGGTAAGTGCGCCGGAGATGGCAATATCCTTCTTTTGAGCTTCAAGTAACCACTTTTTCAATCTCTCGTGGTAATCTGTTCCCAACTCCTTATCCATGTCGTAGGTGGCCGCCCACATGGCATTGATGCAGTTCCAGCCCACACACCTGCCGCCAGTGCAGGTGCCAGTGACATTGAACATGTGCCGTTTCATCTTGCAGTTTGCCACCATGTCATCTGGGCTTTGGATTATGGACAGGTAGCGGGAGATCTTCTCGCCGGTCAGGCTTGAGGTGGTGGTGACCATATCCCGATATTTTTCATCGTTTTGTGCCGCATAAATCTGTGCGTGCCCTTCCACCGTGGATCTGGTTGCCAGATGGGTGGTCACATCCTCTATCACTTTCCCAAATTTGTAAACATTTGGTTTCATCTTGCGCAAACTCTCTTTATACTCTTGAACAGTCTTTAATGCCATCTTTCACCTCCAGAGTTTTTAGGGTTCTTGGTTTTTCTATATTATACTCAATCTACAGCAAAGGTCAAGCGTATTGTGTTAATATGATTAAAATAAGAGTCAGTAGCTTGTGAAAAAAATTACAAAGTCTCCTAAAAAGGCTTGCTAAAAAGGGAAATTTGATTATAATAAAATTTCGTTTGGGTGAGTGAAGCTGGATAATTCCCAACAGATGAAACAGATGAAAAATTTCAAGCATCCCGCCTTCGGCGGGGAAATCGAGCTTCGCCAACGATGCGAAGCATTCATACGAACAAACGAAAGACGACAGAAGCATCCTTCCTGAAGAAAGGTAATTTTATGGTTATATCGAAAGTTATGGTTGTCGGTGCAGGGGTTATGGGGAGAGGAATCTCCCGACTTTTAGCAGGTACTGGGATTGAAGTAACACTGGTGGACTTAAGCCAGAAGATTATAAAAGAGTGCCTTGAGCTTTTATCCGAGGAAATGGACTTGGACATTCAAAAGTGGGGAATGACGGAAAGCGAAAAGAAAGCGATCCTTTCCCGGATAAAGTGCACCACCGAATATGTGGATGCCGCTGAGGTCGACGTGGTGGTAGAAGCCATTCCTGAGGATCTGGAGCCTAAACGGGAGCTACTTGCCAAGCTGGATAAAATCACTCGCCCGGAGATCGTGCTGATTAGTCATACCTCCACCCTTTCCATAACCGAGATAGCCGCCGCCACCAAAAGGCCGGATAAGGTGATAGGACTACACTTTCTCCCTCCGGTGACCAAAATCCCTCTGGCAGAGGTGGTGCGGGGCCTTAAGACTTCTCCGGAAACTTTGAATCTGATCAAGGAGTTCGTGGAAGAGCATTTAGACAAGACCGTTGTCACGGTTCATGAATATCCAGGGTATGTGACTACTCGAATTATCGTCCCTCTGCTGAACGAAGCTATGCACGTGCTCATGGAAGGGATCGCCACGGCTGAAGATATCGATACTGCCATGAAATTAGGTTATGGCTTCAATGTAGGTCCCCTGGCTCTGGCAGATATGATGGGTTTAGATGAGGTGATGAAGTGGATGGAAAATCTAATACATGAGCTTTCTGATCACAAATATAACCCCTGTCCGCTTTTGAGAAAGCTGGTGCGTGCCGGGCATTTGGGCAAGAAAACTGGACAGGGCTTTTTTAAGTACGATGAGGAAGGAAACAAAATCGGAGAAGCCGATCTGTTTCCTGAATGAAAATATGAACAATAAAATTCCGACGCAGAAAATAAAAAACAAAAAAATGAATGGACTAATTAACGGTAGAAGGATATGAAGATACTAGTCTTAAACTGCGGTAGCTCATCGGTAAAATATCAACTCATCGATATTGATAAAACTTATGTGTTGGCAAAGGGAATGGTTTCTCGTATCGGAGCGAGTGAAGGTATTTTAGTTCACAAGCCCCATGACCGACCCGAGGTCACCATTTCCGGAGAGATTTTAGATCACATCATGGCGGTGGAGCATGTGATCGCCATGTTACTCTCACCCAATCACGGAGTTATCCGGGACAAATCGGAGATAGGCGCAGTGGGTCATCGGGTGGTGCATGGAGGCGAAAAGTTTCCCGATTCGGTGCTTATAGATCGAGACGTGATGCAGGTTCTGCGAAGCTGTATCGAACTGGCGCCACTTCATAATCCTCATAATATCAGGGGAATAAATGCCTGTATGCGGATACTTCCGGGGGTCCCTCAGGTGGCGGTATTTGACACTGCTTTTCATCAGAAGATGCCTCCCCATGCCTATGTTTATGGAATCCCCTATGTGCTGTATAAAAGATACGGAATAAGACGATATGGCTTTCACGGCACTTCACATTTCTATGTTTCCAGACGCGCCGCCAAAATAATGAATCGCCCCATTGAAGAATTAAATATAATCACCTGTCATCTGGGAAATGGAGCCAGCATGACGGCGATCAAAGGAGGAATCTCAGTGGACACCTCCATGGGATTCACTCCCTTGGAGGGTCTTTTAATGGGAACTCGTTCAGGCGATTTGGATCCAGCCATAATTTTGCACATCATGGCCCGAGAGGAGCTCTCCTTGCACGAAGCCAATACCCTGCTCAACAAACATAGTGGACTGCAGGGCATCTCCGGGGTCTCCGGAGATATGCGAGACATCACCAGTGAAGCGCAAAAAGGAAACTCCTCCGCACAATTGGCGCTGGATGTTTACTGTTATCGCATTCGGAAATATATCGGAGCCTATGCCGCAGTGCTGGGAGGATTGGATGCTTTGATCTTCACCGCCGGCATCGGTGAAAACTCTCCCTTGGTGAGAAAAAAATCCTGCCAGAGCCTGGAGTTTCTGGGTATCAAAATCGATGAGGGAAAAAATAAGCAAGCTTCGAGTAAGCAGGCAAAAGAGATCCAGTCTGATGATTCTAAGGTGAAGATATTCTGCATACCTACCAATGAGGAGTTGGTGATAGCCATAGACACCAAAAGGGTCATCCAGGAAGCAGAAGAGAAAAAAAAGATGCATAAGGGGGTTTAAAGTTGAAAAGAGCTTTGGGGGTCCTTTTGTGTTTATCTGTAATGCTGGGATGTGAAAAATCAAAGACCGAAATTCTCCAGACGCGGCTGGATAATTTCAGAAACATCCTGCCATCGGAGTTGAGGGCAGAGTTCGACTCAGAAAACTATCAAGCGGTGGCACAAGGAATTGATTCTCTTTTGCAGGAAGTTCCTGAATTCGAGGAAAAATATAAAAGATTAAAGCACGAGGAGTTGATAGATGTTTTTACTCCTGAAGAGGTGGTAGATTTCTTCAGAGAGTATTTTGTGGAAGAGATAGAAAGGCTGAAACAGAAAAAGGATTCGTCCTGACCTCGTCCTGAAGGAAGGAAGAACAGTTTTTCGAGGCTGGTTTTGAAGCTTGAAACTGGAAAATGCCCAGCAAAATTCCCAACAGATGAAACAGATGAGAAATTTCATACATCGAGCTTCGTGATCCGTTTCGCCAACGATGCGAAACATTCATACGAACAAACGACAGAGATAGACTTTGATTTTTTCACAGGAGGACGGATTGAACGAAATAATTGAACTGAAGAAGCTAGCTCCAGAAATTAACCTGCTTAAGCTGGATGTTCCTTTGATCACCCAAAAGGCAAAAGCCGGACAGTTTGTGGTGCTGAGAATCAACGAGGAGGGGGAAAGAATTCCCATGTCCATTACCGACTTAGACCCCGAAACGGGAATTTTAACCATCATCTTCCAGGAGGTGGGAAAATCCACGGCACATCTGGCGACGTTCAAGAAGGGAGATCGTTTGGCGGATGTAGTAGGTCCTCTGGGAGTTCCCACCCATATGGAAAAGTTCGGCACTTGTGTCTGCGTTGGTGGAGGAATTGGAATCGCCCCCATTTATTTCGTGGCAAAAACTTTGAAGCAGGCGGGAAACAGAGTGGTTTCCATAATCGGTGCCCGCAGCAAGAATCTGCTGATCTTGGAAGAGGAGATGAAGAACTTAAGTGACCAACTTTTAATCTCCACAGATGATGGCTCTTATGGCCACCACGGTTTCGTGACCGACCTTTTAACTCAGCTTCTTTCGGAGGAGGGCAAAGTTGACTTCATAATGGCTATCGGACCGGTGGTTATGATGAGAGCGGTTTGTAAGGTGACCGCTCCCTGGGGGATCAAAACCGTGGTCAGCTTAAACCCCATCATGGTGGATGGCACCGGCATGTGCGGAGCCTGCCGGGTGACGGTGGGAGGAAAGACTAAGTTCGCCTGCGTGGATGGTCCGGATTTTGACGGGCTTGAAGTTGATTTCGATGAGCTGATCAAAAGACAGGCTATGTATCAAAAGCAGGAAAAGATGGCCATGGAAAGATTCAGCCAGATGTGCGGGGGACAGGCGAAAGGAGGGGCGGCATAATGGATATGAAAGAAAGGCTGAAGATACCACGGCAGAAGATGCCGGAGCAGTCTCCTGAGGAGAGGATCAAAAACTTCAAGGAAGTTCCCTTTGGTTACACCCCCGAGCTGGCTCAAAAGGAGGCTCAAAGATGCTTGCAATGTAAGAAGGCGGTGTGTGTAGAAGGGTGTCCGGTGGAGATAAATATTCCGGAATTTATCCGATTGATAGCCGAAGGAGATTTCATAGCCGCGGCAAAGGAGCTGAAGAAAAACAATAGTCTTCCTGCCATCTGCGGAAGGGTATGCCCGCAGGAGGATCAGTGCGAAAAGGTGTGTACTCTGGCAAAGAAGTTTGAGCCGGTGGCAATCGGAAATTTAGAAAGGTTTGCCGCTGACTATGAAAGGGAACAGGGCAAGGTGGAGATCCCAGAGGTTGCCCCGCCCACTGGAAAAAAGGTAGCTATAGTGGGATCGGGTCCTGCCGGCTTGACTTTGGCTGGTGACCTTATCAAGCTGGGACATAAGGTCACCATATTCGAGGCATTGCATAAAACCGGGGGAGTATTAGTCTACGGCATACCGGAATTCCGACTTCCCAAAACCATTGTTCAGTCTGAAGTGGACTATTTGGCAAAACTGGGCGTGGAGATTAAGACCAGTTTCGTGATAGGAAAGCTGTGGGCCATCGATGAGCTGTTCAAACAGGGCTACCATGCAGTGTTCATCGGCACCGGAGCCGGACTGCCCAATTTCATGCGTATCCCTGGAGAGAATTTTAACGGTATTTACTCTGCCAATGAATATCTCACCAGATCCAATCTGATGAAGGCTTATATCTTCCCGGAGTACGACACCCCCATCTTTTCAGGCAAGAATGTAGCAGTT
Organism: Candidatus Zixiibacteriota bacterium; assembly: GCA_023127875.1. Next base: position 7,019 of record JAGMFA010000014.1, on the reverse strand, counting down.
TTAGGCGGAGGAAATACTGCCATGGATTCAGTCCGCACCTCATTAAGACTGGGTGCGGAAAACGCCTACATCGTCTATCGCCGGTCAAGAAAGGAGATGCCGGCTCGAATCGACGAGATTCATCATGCTGAACAGGAGGGGGTACAGTTTCATTTTCTCACCACTCCCATAAAGTATAATGGGAATGAAGATGGCTGGGTCACCTCCATGGAGTGCCTGAAGATGAAATTAGGGGAGCCGGATGCTTCCGGACGAAGACGTCCGGTGCCTATTGAGGGTTCCAACTTCACCATGGAAGTAGACACGGTGGTGGTAGCCATCGGCAACAGCTCCAATCCCCTGGTGCCTCAGACCACTCCAGGTTTGGAAGTAAACAAATGGGGAAATATAGTTGCCGATCCGGAAACTGGACGGACGTCCCGCGAAGGCGTGTGGGCAGGTGGCGACATAGTCACCGGAGGTGCAACGGTGATATTAGCCGCCGGCGCAGGCAAAAAAGCCGCCAAGGACATACATCGCTACTTAGAAAATGTGTGATATTAATAGTTGCACCTCTCTTGGACTTGATTGAAACGTTGAGATACGAGTAAACCAGACTTCAGTATCCAGACTCCAGACACCAGTCCCAGGCACCCAGAACCAGGGGTTAGGGATTGGGGACTAGGGGCTTGAAACCTCACAGCTGATTGAGCAGATTAAGCTGATACAAGCGATTCCTATGTGCTTAGATTGTTTCATCTGCAGTGAATAGATTAGTCTTTAGTGTGAGCTCAGAACCTTCACTCTCCAACACGTCCACCGGACTTACTGGCGTTACTGGCGTTTCTGAAGTCTATTTTGAAAAAAATCATCATCTGTAATCATGTGCTCACCTTTATCCCCTTTTTACCCAGAGGGATAGGCATATCCATCCATAAGTTGATAATGGTGAGAAAGGCGATCGAAGGAATTTGATTTTTTGAATATGAACCTTATTTCGTCTCATATAACTCTCCTTAATAACAGGGGGGGTATCCGGATCAGCATCAAAACTGTGGTGAGATTGCCTTTTGGGGGAAGTTAAGTCTTTGCGTTACAGAATAGTGTCAGGAGCACGGGGCTCCTGACCTAATACCTATCGCTAACTCACCCCCTTAATCCCCCTCTTCCCGCTTTCAGCGGGATCTTCGACTTACTAAAGAGAGGGGGTCTGGGGGTGAGTTCGAACCTTTACTCTCCCACCGCAGAGCTGTGGGCGACCCGTCCGTCGCAATCTCAGAAATCAAAAGCTATTCCACCGAAAGCTTTCTTGACGCGCCCTCCCTCGACGTTGAAAGAGAGTTTGGCCTTGCCCTTGCCCACTGAAAGACCTGCCTTCCACCCTCTTGGCGAGATCGTTACCTCGGTTTTATGCGACTTGCCGCGATGGACAAAGGCCCCTTCGACGTTGCCGTCCTGCAAGTTGATACGAAACGTGCAATTCTTCAAAGCTTTGGATTGAATCACGCCGGAGAGCTTGCCTGCGGGACTCATCTTGAGACGGAGTTTGTGATTGTCTCCATTAACGGTAATCCCGCCGACCGGGATTTTGCCCTTCTTGACTCTCGCAACATCGTCTTTAAGGTAGATTTCCAGGCCCCCGAAGCGGGAGTCCCTATAGGTACCCAGAAACGTACCATCGTTTTTTACGTCAATTCGAAGGGCATGCGTATCGCCTGAGTGAATTATCGTTCCTTTCAGCTTTCCGTTATGAATTTGGATGGCGGCAGAGGCATGATCAGAAAAATTGCAGATTGCACCAGCCGAAACTTTCTTGGTTCTGGGGTCCGCAGTGATACGGGCAAGGTGATGGTCGCCCTGGTGTTCGAAGCTAACCTTTCCTTTCTCCTTTGCTGCCATAGAACCTCCGAATGAGACTTGTGCGACGGGTGGCCAGTCCTGCCCGTCAGGTTCGGTTTATCATCGTGCGCACCTGACAAATGAATACTTTCAGGGGCAGAGGGTCCCTGACCTACTATTTTATGTAATAAAGTAAGACCCTCTTTCCCCCGGCGATTTCAAATTCCTTTAGGATTCTCTGGGCCATAGCTGAAAGCGATATTGATTTCGCTGCCTTGAGCGCGTGATTACGGTTTAAGCCGATGACAAATAGTAGAAACAACCAAACGAAGAACAGGATAATCTCGTTGCTGCCAAAGACGTCTCCCCCTTTCAACGGAAAGTGTATGCACAGCCAAGCCATGAATGAAAGAAAAGCTCCAACGAAAGTTGCGCCTACTGCATGCGTAAAATCGACTAAGCGATCGGTAATAGACTGGATACCTTTGAATTCTGATACGTTTTCGATTCGGGACGCTACATAGTGATTCACGATTATCCAAGCTTCATGTCGTGATAAGGCCTCGATACGGTATCGCTTTCCTTCGCTGTCCACAATCTCTATCATTTTTTCAAAATCCCTAAGAAAAGGGCGATTATCGGGTGCCATCAACCGATCAAGAGGCCAAGACCAATACAAGGCAAAATAAACTGTCGAGAGAAGGAAGCCAAGTCCTCCAGAACCCAGGAACACTCCTAAGATAAGACCAAGGCTCTCACCTGCACCTTGAAGTCTTATAATATCTGCTGTTTCAAGGTCTCCTGAAAGCACAAGAGTAATTAGGAGTAGAATCACGGATGCGAGACCGGGGAGTGTAAATCGTAGAAAGCGCCTTACGTCATCCATAGTCTGTCTCCTTCTTTGTTCTGTCAGGTCTTGCCCGCCTTGGAGGGTGTGGCCTGTTAGCCTCGTAGCTCAGGTGCCCTGCGCCCGGACGGGCTCGTCCGAGCACCTGACAAATGAATAGTGTCAGGAGCACGGGGCCCCTGGCCTACCGGTTATAGGGCCTTGTAAGACTTAAGGTACAGCTTTGTTATTTCTCTTCCAGTGCCCTTTTCTTCTTCCAGCCGTTCCTCGCACACAAACTCGTAACGCTGAGTTTCAATTATCAAACCTGCAAGGTCAATTTCTGATCTGCCAGTATACTCCCGCTCATCAGCCTCGGATACAAGCCTCCAATTCTCATACTTCTCATCAACCTTCGTAAGCCTGCCAATGAGCTTTCTTTCCTCGATTTCTATTCCAACGCGCTTGATTATTTCTTCATAAAGCGGTTCAGCTTGGACGGTGGTAATTCTGTATCGGGTACTAGTCCTACGTTCGGGCATTGACCATTCATACTCGATGGCCGTCTCAGTTTTGGTGATAAATTCCAGAAGGTGCTTGTAAGCCGTCGCGAAACGACCGCCAAATTGAGCGACTATCTTAACCGCCTCATCTGGATCGTCAATTCGCTCACTTATTGAATCAATAATCTCCAGTGCTCTCGACACTTCGACGTGCCCGAAAAGGTCTGCTGGAATTGATGATTGCAGATGAACAGTGAAGGACCCGGGTGAAAAGGCGAACACCTCGAGTTCATAATTCTTTAGTGCAGCAATCATCTCTTTTGCAGACTGATCCATTCCTCGTAACGCTTTTCCGTAAGCATGTTTAACGACTCGTTGAATAAGCTTAACTGCCTGACTCAGATGTTCAGCCGTAATCTTCGGCTCACCCCGAGATTCGGGCGGGTTCAACCTGCATTGGATAATCGCGCGACGCCGAGTGCGTGCCTCTTCAACGACTTGTACACCTGAGGGTTTTTCAATACTTAAGAAGAAACCAGCGTCAGGGAACCAGTCTTTGGGCACGTCACTGATGGCAATAGGGGTTGCCTGCAACCGGGTGACTTCCTCTGGCTTAGACTCAGCGACAAATAGCTCGTCCATCTCGGGGGATTCGTAGATTGTCCTTAGATCTAGCTCACCCAACGCCAGTGATTCGACGCGAGAATTCGAAATCGCCACGCAAAGATACTTGTCGATGTCCTCGCTCTCTTCCACAAGCAAGCAGACATACTTGGTCCCCAGCCGATCCACTGCAATAAACAGTTGAGGACCATCATAGAACAATAGACTCTCGGAGTGATCCAGAATACGCTTCACCATAGTTCCCTGCCAAATCTATGTGGTAAGTTCAGTGCACAGCGGAATAGGATCAAATCCCTTTGCTCGCCACCATGAATAATGGTCGGAATGCTTTCCTGTGTTCTTGACCACTCCACTATGTGGCGGAAGGGTTAGTTGAACAACGCTTTTGCTCCTATGTCGAGGCAGCTTAAGGATGTCTCTGCCGCGTACCAAGTTCGAAAGAAGCGAGCAAGACCTCGCGATGCATTCGTTAGCAAAGAATCCCTTGTTCGGATAACGCTTTCGATGAGACCAGAAATCGCGATCACAGGGTGGAACCGATTCCACAAGCCTATAGAACCTGTCATTCTGGGGCTGCGTTGAATCTGCAGGGGGGCAATCTTCAGGCAGAGGTTCCGCCCACTGTATACTGGTATCCATACGATTACTCACCGCAAGTTGTTCAATATCTCACGTGTTCATGTTTGTCTTAGCGCTACGCTCGGAATCACCCGGCCCCTTCACTCCCCGACCCGTCAACCTCCCGGATCCATCGGTCGCAATCCGATGCCTGGGGAAATCCAGTCTGTTCATATCACTTATTATATCGATTTATGCAACCTTGTCAACCACTTCCAAATTATTTTTTAAATAGTTGCGTCAGGAGCTCTACTCCTGACGCTTTTATGGTTCGGACAGGGACAAGCCCTGTCCCTACGGACTAAAAAATCATCCTGTGCCTGCCAGGTTCGTCCCGCCCTTCGGTCTGAGCTCAGGGTCGAAGACAAAATGCGGGACGCATCCCCAGACCTGACGGGAATTTTTTGTCGGTTTTACGGCATCATTGGGCAAAAGCAAGTAGGGTCGATTCATGTGGAACATCCCGCCAGAGGCGGGGAATCGACCCTACAGTTCTTATTCTTATTTGGAACAGACGCCTTTTTGAAGATTCAATCTGTTCCACGGTTAGGGATTGCCAGGCGGCGGTCCATTCTTATACAGATAATTGATCAAATAAATAACATCAGCTAAATCCACCACACCATCTATATTAACATCCCCGCAAGCAGTGATGGGTTCGCATTCCGGCGCAGGACCGTCTTTATACAGGTAATTGATTAGATACACAACATCGCTAATGTTTATCTCTCCGTCGCCATCAGCATCACCACAAATAGCACCACCCGCATAGGCGGTAATCTGGACATCGTCGATGTTCCATCCACACCAGGTCCCGCCAGGATCGGTCTCTCCCATAGTCCAGCGCAGATACACCGTTGGTTGCTCGTCTGCAATGTCACGGATATCTATGTCCATTTCGATCCAAGACACATCGGCGATCTCCTCGGTGTTCTCCCAAACCGTTATCCACTCGGTTCCGTCCGTGCTGACCCGCACGTAAGCGTGGTCGAACGTTGGACTTTCTACGCCCAGCCAGCGCCAGAACTTCAGATGCACGTTGTACAGTCCCGAGCAATCGAAGGCTGTGCTGGTCAGGTGCACTTCCGGAAGGTTATTTGAATAGTCTCCGTAGAGGTTGTATCCATAAACGTTGGTGCCGGTGTAACCGCTGGTCGGATCGGGCCCACCGTGCGAGCCACCTTGACCGGCCGGCTGACCGAAAGCCCACGACCACGAGGTGGTCCAGCCGGGATTGGTGTCAAGCGTCCACTCGTAGTGAACTGAAGGCTCTCCGACGGCCAACAGCACGTGGCGGGTGGTATCTCCGGCGTGGTCGGTGAGGTTGGTGAAGTAAACGACAGCTATATGTTCACCCTCGCCCAGCGTTCCGGCGTTGCTGTTGATCTCAACAGTCACCTCACCGGTTCCCAAAGGCGGCAAGACGCCGGACACGTCGCCGGAAAGGGTTATCCATCCGGCAGTCCGCGTCACCTCATAGTTGATAGGATAGGCATTTTTGTTTTCCAACTCGTAGAGTTGGCTTAAGGGCGAGAAGGGACCACCCACAGGTCCCTCGGATTGGAAATCATCCGCCGGGTTGACTCGCAGACCCCTCACGGTGGCCAGTCCCTTGATACAGAAGTTGGCCGTGCCAGTCCATGGTGGGTCGTCAAAATAGTAGAGGTCCAGCCAGGTTGATCCACTGTGGTAATAGCTCTGGCCGGGGTTGGACGCCGACTCCACAATAGTGCGATACTGCGCGCCCAACAAGACCGGAACGTCCGAGGTTCGGTCGTAAGGATGACCGCCATCAGACAGCTGCAGGTAAATGTAGAAATCATCACCTGTGTTAAGTGTAACCGGCACATCCAGATCAATGGTGTGGAACCCGCTATACTCGATGGTTCCAGACTTGGTGGAGAGTTCATCCAAAAGTTCGCCTCCTTCAAAGCGGTCGTAGATTTTAACCGTGTAGGTCACGTTGTCCACGGCAGTGAAGAAGCTCACCGCCTGAAGTACTTCATCGCCGGCAGCGGTGAAAGCGTTGAAAGCTTCGCTACAATCCTCCTTGGTGTCGCGCCAGCCATGGTAATCGTGATAGTAAACGTGCTCGTAAGCCATGGGTTCGACGTTGTGCAACGAGACAGCTCCCATCTCCGGGTGCTTGCCACACCACTTGTCGTAATAGGAAATCCAGAAGTAGCCGCCGAGGCCCCAGTACCCCCAACTGTTCTTGCAGAGCCACGCGCCGGGCTGTGGAGCCTGCGTCGCTTTGTTGTCATCCCAGCCCACGATGGCGACAGCATGGTTGGGGTCATAGGAACTGCTGGGCGGTTGGTAGTGGGTGTAGTAAGTATAATCCATGAATGAGCTACTGGAGCACAAACACGTCCCTATGACTCCATCGCTCATGATCTTCTCTTTAATGGTGTTGATGTTGCTTAAATCTGCTCCGGCAACGAACCACTCGATGTCCCGCGGGTAGTAATAGTGATAGTCAGGATGGTATCGATCCGGTGGAGTTGCGATGCCGGAATACGGCGCGTCGACCTCCCGCACTGCCCCCTCGCCCCGTGTCAGATAGGCAGACGTCACCATGTAGTCGCCGCCCTGGTGTACAATGAGCCCGCCGCCCCCGGGGTCGTCGT
>JAGMFA010000139.1 GCA_023127875.1 Candidatus Zixiibacteriota bacterium | reverse complement strand
ATGAAGGCGGATCGGGCTAAGATGTGGAGAAGGGTGGTCCCTTCACCTATACCTCTGGAGATCGTGGAAAAAAAAACTGTAAAGAATCTGGTGGAGAAGGGGGTAGTTGTGATTGCCGCAGGTGGTGGAGGAATTCCGGTTTATGTGGAGAAGAACGGAACTTTGGAGGGGATGGATGCAGTCATTGATAAAGACCGAGCCTCCGCCATCTTAGCCCGGGACATAGGGGCGGAGCTGCTTCTGATCTTAACCGAGGTGGAAAAGGTAGCCCTACATTTCGGGACACTTCTGCAAATAGATCTGGATAAACTGACCGTGGAGGAGGCAAAGAAATATCAAAAAGAGGGACATTTCCCTGCTGGAAGCATGGGTCCCAAAATCGAAGCCGCTATACAGTTTTTGGAGTCAGGAGGGAAGGAGGTGATTATCACTTCCATACCAAAGGCTTATGATGCGGTAAAGAAAGGCACCGCGGGAACCAGAATTGTTCTTAAATGAGATTTTTCTTGCTCATAGACGGATGTTATCATCCGTCGTCCCGTCCGGCTGGATGATAACATCCAGCCGGAGCACTAGCCAAGCCTTTATGGCTTGGCACCGGGGGATAAACCCTCGGCTACGCGGTTTGAGTGATGATTGCTAAACTTAATTGATTTAAAAAACGGGTAATTTGAAGTTCGCGTAGCCAAGCCTTCATGGCTTGGCACCGAGGGGTAAACCCTCGGCTACGCGCTAAGTATGGTTATATGGGTTTAGTTTAAAAACGGAACCACTTATGGTCAGCGTAGCCAAGCCTTCACGGCTTGGCTGACAAAGCCGTCTGAGCGATATTTTGATTTGAGTTTGAAAGAAGTATATGGAAAAGATAGCTGGATTGAGTGATCAGATCATAAAGGCGATTCTGCAAAAAGGGAAGGTGTATGAGGTGGGGGGAGCGGTGCGGGACAAATACATATCTCCCATCCTTCCTGATAAGGACAAGGACTATCTGATAACCGGAATCCCCTTAGACGAGCTTTGTTCTCTGTTGAGTGGATTTGGCAAGGTGGATCTGGTGGGAAAATCGTTCGGGGTGATAAAATTTCTCCCATTCAAAAAATTTAACGGGGAGCATGTATTTGATATTGCTCTGCCCCGGAAGGAATACAGCACCGGTCCAGGGCACAAAGATTTCAAAGTGGAATACGATCATAACCTGCGGGTGGACGATGATCTTTCCCGCCGGGATTTCACCATAAATGCCATGGCAGAAGACTTATCCACGGGAGAACTGGTGGACCCTCTGAATGGAAGAAAGGACATAAAAAGGAGACTGATTAGGATCACCAATCCCAATTCTTTTAGGGATGATCCTTTGAGGATGCTCCGAGGGGTGCAGTTCGCTGCCCGGTTCGAATTTGAGTTGGAGGAGGAGACTCTTCAGAGTCTTCAGAAGAATGCGGATTTGATTTCCACCATCTCGGCAGAAAGAATTCAGGAGGAGTTAAACAAGCTCCTAACAAAAGCAAAATATCCCAGCGCTGGCTTCAGATTGATGCAGAAGGTGGGACTTTTGGAAAAGATTTTGCCAGAGTTAGCCGGTTGTGTGGGAGTAGATCAGCCGGGTGGCTATCACGCCTATGACGTGTTTGAACATTCCATAATGACTGTTGACTTTGCCCCCAGGGATCTGGTGCTTCGTCTGGCGGCCCTGTTCCATGATGTATCCAAGCCGGAGACTAAAGTTCCCACCCAAGATGGTGCCACATTTTATGGGCATGAAAAAAGAGGAGCCAGGGTTGCCCGGAAAGTGCTGCAAAGATTGCGCTACTCTAATCAGATTATTGAGCAGGTCACTCTTTTAGTGGATAAGCACATGTTTACCACCGGAGTAACTGATAAGGGAGTAAGGAGGCTGATCAGGAAGATGGGAGAGGAGTTGGTCTTTCCTCTTTTAGAACTGCGCAGAGCTGACGTGGCGGCACAGGGCAAGGGAGGAAGCACAAAAGACGTGGATGAGTTGGAGGAGAGGATAAGGCTGGAGTTGGAGAGAAAACCTCCCTTTGGTTTAAAGGATCTGGAGGTAAAGGGAAATGATATCATGGATACCTTTAATATCCCACCCTCCCCTCTGGTGGGACAGGTATTGAATTATCTTCTGGAGTTGGTCCTGGACAATCCTGAGTTGAACCAGAAAACAAGGCTTATGAAGGAGGCGAAGTTTTTTCTGAAAAATATTTCAACCACTTCAACTAATCAAAAATAAAAAGCGTCCACGGTCCACAGTCCGCCGCAAAACCTGTTTTAGCGGTGGACTGCGGTCGGCGGACGATGGACTGAGTGTGGAGTAGGAGGGTAAAACCAAAGGAGTCATAATGAAGATACATGAATACCAGGCTAAACAGATATTTGCCAAATATGGCATCCCTCTTCCCGCCGGTGAGATGGCAACCACCCCGGAGGAAGCAAAAGAAATTGCCACAAGGATCGATAAGCCGGTCATGGTAAAAGCTCAGGTGCACGTGGGAGGGAGAGGCAAGGCTGGCGGTATAAAGAAGGCGGATAATCCAGATGAGGCGTTCGAGATGGCCTCTCAGATTCTGGGCATGGAGATCAAGGGACTTACCGTCAAGAAGGTTTTGGTTACTGAGTGTAAAGACATTGCCAGCGAAGCCTATCTGGGTGTGATCGTCGATCGGAAGAGCAAAAAGCCGGTGATCATGGTCTCCGCCGCCGGAGGAATAGACATAGAGGAGGTAGCGAACGAGACTCCAGAGAAGATTCATAAGTTAGAGGTGGACCCTCTTTTAGGCTTGCAATATTTTCAAGCACGGAATTTAGCTTACCTGCTTTATTCGGACAGAAAAATCGCCAACCAAACCTGTCCGGTCATTCTGAAACTCTATAAAGCCTTTACCGGAAACGATTGCTCCTTAGCTGAGATTAATCCGTTCATCACCACACCAGATGGGGAAGTATGGGCACTGGATGCCAAGATAAACATAGACGATTCCGGTCTGGCAAGGCATCCGGAAATAGAGGAGATGCGGGATCTGGATGCAGAGGAAAAAGCGGAAATCGAAGCCCGGGAGAAGGACCTTTCCTTTGTGAAACTGGATGGCAACATAGGTTGCATTGTGAACGGCGCCGGATTAGCCATGGCAACGATGGACCTGGTAAAAAGATTCGGAGCTGAGCCGGCTAATTTTTTGGACATCGGAGGAAGCTCCAACCCGGAGAAGGTGGTGAATGCCATGAACATCATCTTGCAAGATCCGAACGTGAAGGCAATCCTTTTCAACATCTTCGGCGGAATCACCCGGTGCGACGACGTGGCAAATGGAATCGTATATGCGGTCAATCAGCTTAAGCCTAAAGTTCCTATTGTGGTGAGATTAACCGGCACTAACGAAGACAAAGCCAGACAAATTTTAAGGGAGATAAACCTAACCGCTACCAGTTCCATGGAAGAGGTAGTGAAGAAGGCGATTCAGCTTTCGGGAATGACGCAGACCACTATGTTTGAAGGTTAATCTTGCGTCCTACATAGGGCTGGGAATTTATCCCAGCCCTAAGACAGGCAGAATTCGAAGATGGGTAAGGTCACTCGTTTCAATCTGGAGAACTATTGTCACCTCGTGACGAGCAAAACTTATAGAAGTGCCAGAATTTTCTCAAATGAGAATGCCACTGAGCTTTTCATCCAAACCATTTTCGAGACAAAGGAGAAACTGAATTTTCTACTTATTGCTTTTGTGGTGATGCCAGATCATATCCATTTAATGATAGTACCGGACAAAAGAAACACCATCTCTGATGTAATGCGACACATCAAAGGTCGTTTTTCTCGAACGTATAACCGTCTCAGTCGGGGGATAAATTCCCCCGACTATGAACTAGTGGACTGTAACAAAAGTTCAGGGTATTTGTAGTTGCTCAATTTATTGAGCAAGATCACCAGTAGCCTGATAAATCAGGCAACTACAATATGGAACAAATTTATGTTACACGCCACTAGGGACCTATGACAGAAAGAATTTGTCCTTGTCCCCTGTATCTGAGAATCATAGGGCAGGGAATTCATCCCTGCCCAAATCAAAAGTATGGCAGGAAAGTTTTTATGATCACGTTATCAGAAACAAAAAGGGATTTGTAGAACGACTCAATTATATTTATTATAACCCAGTTAAAGCAGAGTTAGTTGGTAAACCTGAGGATTACAAATACTCTTCAGCAACAGGGAAGTACGAGACTGATCTTTTGTGTTATGTCGGAGGGTAAATTCCTCCGACTATGAGGTGACTCGTCACTCCATAGGGCTGGGAATTTATCCCAGCCCGGAGGGAACTCAAAATTATCAAAAAAGGAGAGTTGTATGAGCATACTGATTGACAAAAATACTAGGGTGGTAGTTCAGGGGATCACCGGAAGGGATGGGGCGTTTCATACCAAGCAGATGCTTGCTTACGGGACAAAAATTGTGGCTGGAGTCACACCGGGGAAGGCAGGAGAAACGGTTGAAGGCGTTTCGGTCTTTGACTCGGTTAAGGAAGCAAGGGATGCCACAAAAGCTAATACGTCGGTAATCTACGTTCCTTCAAAATTTGCCGTGGATGCCATCTACGAGGCAACAGAGGCGGGAATGGATCTGGTGGTCTGCATAAGCGAAGGCATTCCAGCCATGGACATGCTGGAGGTGTATAATTATCTGAAGGAGAAAAAGACCAGATTGGTTGGGCCCAATACCCCCGGCTTGATTACCCCAGGCGTGACCAAGGTGGGGATAATGCCGGGACAGATTCATATGAAGGGTAATGTGGGAGTGGTCTCCCGCAGTGGCACCTTAACTTATGAGGTGGTGTATCATCTCACCCAAAATGGCATGGGTCAGTCTACCTGCCTGGGCACTGGTGGAGATCAGATCGTGGGCACAGGATTTCTGGATGTGTTGGAGATGTTTGAAAAAGATCCTCAGACCAAGGCGGTGGTTTTAATAGGTGAGATTGGAGGAACGGATGAGGAGGAGGCAGCGAAATTCATAAAGAAGAACATGACCAAGCCGGTGGTGGCTTTTGTGGCGGGAAGGACCGCCCCTCCGGGTAAGAGGATGGGACACGCCGGTGCCATTATCGCCGGTGGAAGCGGCACCGCGGCTGAAAAAGTCGCCGCCTTCCAAAAGGCAAAAATCAAAGTGGCAGAAAGCCCGGCTGAGGTGGCTGTCTTGATGAAAGCGGAATTAGAGAATCTTGCGAAAAAAGCCAAAAAACCAGCCAAAAAGAAAAAGGTTAAGAAGCCGGCTAAGAAGAAAGTGACTGCCAAATCGAAAAAGGCTAAAAAGCCAGCAAAGAAAAAAGTAACTATCAAGCCGAAAAAAGCGACAAAGAAGACCGCAAAAAAGAAGAGGACTACGAAAAGGAGAAGGTAACCACTTGTGTAGCGGAAAGCTTTAGCTTTCCATACTCAAGTTGAAACCTCTCCCCCTTGTTCCCCTTCAGGGTGAATCCTTCAGGGTGAACCCCTCTCCA
>JAGMFA010000138.1 GCA_023127875.1 Candidatus Zixiibacteriota bacterium | reverse complement strand
CGGCTTTGTTTGCCCCAGGAGGGATTGGAGTAAGAGAGGGAATTTTGGTTTTGTTACTTGAATCATATTTTCCTGTACCGGTGGCTATTTTGATTTCGATTTTGTCGAGATTATGGATAAGCTTGGTGGAACTTTTATGTTTTTTGATCGCATTGCCTTTGAAATAAATTGGTGTAGCGACACTTGTGTCGCGTACCAGCAGTTGATTTTGTGTTCAATCAAACTGACACCTTGACAATGAAAGAAGGAGAAAAACGATGAGAACTTTTACAGCCTATATTGAGTGGGACCCGGAAACTCGGCTTTACGTAGGCATTGTCCCGGGGATTCCCGGTGCCCACACTCAGGGCGCAACGCTGGATGAGCTCCAAAAGAACTTAAAGGAAGTTCTGGAATTGTGTCTTGAAGAATTGAAAGAAAGTGGTGATATAAGAGAGTTTCCGCAGTTTGCAGGACTTCAGCAGATTGAGGTCAGCATATGAGTCGCCTTCGAATTGTAAATTTTGAAACTATGGAAAAAGTGCTCTTTGCTCTTGGTTTTAAAGCAGTGCGGCAGAAAGGAAGTCATGTTTTTTATCGCCATGCGGACGGCAGAACCACCACCGTTCCTAAACATTCGGGACGAGACCTTGCCCGTCCCTTGATTCGGGAAATTCTGCGTGAAATTGAGCTGACACCGGAACAGTTTGGCAAGGAATTGAAGAATATTTAGCAATATTTTTACTGGCTTTTAGACTCATTAGAATATTAAATTAAAAAAGTTGAATTAGTCTGATCGTTATAGGCAAAAGCAATAATATAAGATAGATTGAGGATTCTGTTACTGGATAAAGAATTTTATGTTTAAACAAATATTCTTAAATTCTTGATTGCTTGTCATGGCAAAAAAGGGAAAAGGGAAAAAGGCTAAAAAGGTTGAAAAGCCAAAAGCACTTGGCTTGGATTTGGAGAAAAGACAGAAGCTCTTCAAGTATCTGCCATTGGCTTTGCTTTTTGTTTTGACCATCATTCTGTTCAACAGTTTCATCTTCTCCGACCAGATGCTATATGGAACGGACACCATTGAAGCCGGGGTGATGTTCAGATCTTTTTATGCCTCCTTTGTGAGAGAGTATCATTCCATCCCCCAGTGGAATCCTTATCTTTTCGGGGGCATGCCTTTTGTGGACGCCATGCATGGCGATACCTTCTATCCTTTAGCCATCTTGCAGTTCATCCTGCCCATCTACCGCGCTTTGGGGTGGAAGTTGGTTTTGACCGTGTTTTTGGCCGGGCTCTTCATGTATCTTTGCATGCGGGCTTTTAAATTCTCCAGGTCGGTTTCCTTGTTTTCCGGCGTGGCGTATATGTTTTCTGCTAATTTGGTCTCCTGGGTTTATGGAGGTCAGGATGGGAGGATGTATATCACCAGTCTGCTTCCGCTTTTGTTTTTCTTTTTACAAAAGGCTTGGGATACAAGGAGGATAATCTATTATCTGGGATTTGGAGCCTCCATCGGACTTCTGATCTTAGCCAACCATCCCCAGCTGGCTTACTATGCCCTTTGGGCAGTTGGACTTTATTTTCTGTTTAGATTGGTTTCGGAATTTGTTTCAAGGAAGGAACTTCGGTTCCTCGAAAGAATAAAACCTTTATTCAAACCGATTGCTCTTTTCGTCTTGGCGGTATTGATCGGTCTTTCACTATCTTTAATTCAGATGCTTCCGCCCTATATATACGTGAATAAGTATTCTCCCCGGGCAGAAGGAGGGAGAGGTTATGAATATGCGGTCTCCTGGTCGGCTCATCCAGAGGAGTTAGCCGCTCAGGTGGTGCCTGAGTTCTGTGGGTATAATACTACTGAGGAAAATACCTACTGGGGCAGAAATCCTTTTAAGCAAAATTCCGACTATGGGGGAATAATCCCTTTACTCTTGGCTTTCTTATGTTTGTTCTTTGTCAGAGATAAAAAAGTTTGGTTTTTTGTGGGTTTGTCGGCGTTGGCTATCATCTATTCTTTGGGCGGACATACGCCCATTTACAGAATTTTTTATCATTTTGTGCCCCAGGTGAAGAATTTCAGAGCGCCCAGCTTGATTTTATTTCTTTTAGTTTTCTCCGTCGTCTTTTTAGCCGCTCTTTTCTGTGAACGTCTCTTAAAAGGAATAAAAAATTCAGAAGAGCAAAAGAGACTTTTTAAGATTCTTCTCATCGTTGTGGCGGTCTTTTTTGGATTGTCCCTTCTTTTCTCCATGGCTGGAGGTGTCCTTCTCTCCATCTGGACCGGAATTTTGTATTCCGATATTGCCCCCTATAAAAAGGGGGTCATGCTGGAAAATCTTCCTAATCTGGTCAAAGGATTTTGGCTTGCATCCTTTTTTGTAGGATTGACTGTTTTAGCTATCTATTTCTTGGTGAAAAAGAGGATAACTCCGCCTTTGTTTGTTCTATGGATAGGGGTTCTGTTAATCTTTGATCTGTGGAGGGTAGATTTTAAGTTTATCAAGAACTTCGACTACCGGTCTCATTTTCGCCAAGATAGGGCCATCGAATTCTTACAAAAGGATAAAGAGAAATTCAGAGTTATATCTCTTCCCCGCACCTATTCCAATCAGGATTTCTTGGCTTTCTATAAGATAATGCAGGTCTTGGGATATCATGGAAATCAACTCAAAGCCTATGATGATTTTTCAGAAAGGAAACATTTGGAGGGAGCAAGGACAAAAGAGGAATATCAACAAAGATATGCTCAATTTCTCTTGGGGAATAAATTGGATCTTTTGAACACCAAATATTTTCTTAGCCGACAGCCCTTTGAGCATCCCAAATTTAAGCAGGTCTTTTTGGGAGATGGAGTTTACGTATTCCAAAATTTGACCTATCTTTCCCGAGCCCGTATAGTCTTCAAATATGAGGTCGAAAGAGATAAAGAAAAGATTTTGCAAAGAATCAAAGATCCAAGTTTCGATTATACGAATTTCATCATCTTAGAGGAAGAACCCGAAGTTTCCTTGAGCTCAACGGATACCTCCACGGCAAAAGGAAGAGCTTGGATCGAAAAGGATGAGATAAATAGTTTTGAAGTCAAGGCAGAACTTTCACAGCCCGGTTTTTTGATCCTAAGCGAAAATTATTATCCCTCGTGGAAAGCTTATGTAGATGGCAAGGAGACTAAAATCTATAGAGCGGATTATCTTTTCAGGGCGGTATATCTGGATAAAGGGAGGCATGAGGTGAAGTTTGTTTTTGATTCAGCTCCTTATAAGATCGGAAAAATGTCCACTTTGTTGACATGCTTAGTATTATTGCTTATATTTGGTTTTTATTTGATAAAAGGAAATGTATCTAAAAAGGTTATCCCGAACCCAAAATCGACAAAACAGATATGAAGACTCTGGTCATCATCCCCACCTATAATGAGAGGGACAACATCGAACAAATCGTCCCCCAGGTGTTGGAAAAGCATTCCAGTATTGATGTGCTGATTGTGGACGATGGTTCACCGGATGGCACCGGCGAGATTGCGAATTTAATGTCTGCGGAAAACAGCCGCATTTTTGTGATCCACCGCAAAAATAAAAGCGGACTGGGCACCGCCTACGTGGCCGGCTTCAAATATGCCATTCAAAAGAAATACGACTATATCTTCGAGATGGACGCAGACTTCTCCCACGACCCCAAAAATATTCCGGAATTTTTGAATGCCATAAAAGAGACTGACCTGGTCATAGGCTCCAGATATATAAGTGGAGTGAATGTGATCAACTGGCCCATGTCCCGGCTCCTTCTTTCTTACTATGCCAACGTCTATTCGCGCATAATCACCGGGCTTCCGGTCAAAGATGCCACCGGGGGGTTCAAATGTTTCAGACGGGAGGTTTTGGAGGCGATCGATCTGGATAAGGTTAAATCCAATGGATACTCGTTTCAGATCGAGATGAGCTTCAGAGCCTGGAGAAAAAAATTTCGCATAAAGGAGATCCCCATCGTATTTGAGGACCGAAGGCTGGGACAATCCAAGATGTCCAAAAAGATCGTAAGAGAAGCAATCTGGATGGTTTGGAGATTGAGACTTATGAGTCTTTTGGGTAAGTTATGATTTTTGCTAAGTGCCCGAATAAACAGCTTTCCATTGTTATCGTCAACTACAATGTGAAGAATTTGCTCAAAAAATGTTTGGAATCGATCTTTAAATATGAAAAGGATTTAGAAATTGAAGTGATAGTAGTAGATAATAACTCAACTGATCATAGTCAGGAAATGCTCCAAAGAGATTTCCCCCAAGTAAAACTGATCGAAAATAAACGAAATTTGGGCTTTTCCAAAGGTTGTAACCAGGGGATCAAAGAAAGCCAGGGAAGATATATTTTGCTTTTGAACCCGGACACGGAATTGACCCCGGGTGGCTTGAAAAAGATGATAGATTTTATGGACTTAAAGTCTGAAGTGGGCATCTGTGGTCCTAAAATGACCGATCAAAAGGGAATTTTTCAATTCTCATGTAGATCGTTTCCCTCTTATCTCACTGCCATCTCATCCAGCCAATCCTTCTTAAATCGAATCTTGCCTGAGAATCTTTTGTCACAAAAGTACCTTTTGAAGAATCAGAATCATTCTCAAATCAGGGAGGTGGATTGGGTCTCCGGTTCCTGCCTTTTAGCTAAAAGGGAGATGTTCGATAGGGTGGGACTTTTGGACGAAAGATTTTACATGTATGTGGAGGATGTGGATCTGTGTTATCGGGCTAAAAAATCGGGCTTTTCTGTGTTTTACTTTCCACAGGTGTTGGTGATTCATCATATTGGCAAAAGCACCCAAAATAGAAGATTTGCTATGCTGGTGGAGCATCATAGGAGCATGTATTATTTTTACCGTAAACATCATAATCCCAATGTTTTTTTAAATGGGATAGTTTTCTTAAGTATCTGGATACGTCTGTTCTTTGTGGCTGGGATGAAGTTTTCCTTTCCTAAATAAGAAGTTGTGATGTGTGGGCGTATCTAACTACATTATAAGGAGCATAGGAATGTCAAGCCGTTTGATTGAAATATTTGAAGATGAAAAACTTGTAGAGAAAATCAAGAGACGTTTGCCTTATTTGTTTCAGCTTGCAGAATTAGAAAGTTCAAGAGCAGGCAAAACCGGAATGGAAGTCGGCTCGGTTCGTGAAAGGGTAGTGGTTGCTTTGCTCATTTATAAATTTGGTGAAGCCAATGTGGAGATCCAGATTCCTATAACTGAGCCCGAAGTGGATGCAAAATTATTTGGAGTACCTGTATCCGTTAAAACGATTACTGGCAAAAGTTTCAGTGGCGTTAAACTGATATGGACTGTTGATGCTCAAAAAGCAAAAGAATTTCGTGAAACCTATTATCCTCATTTTGATATTTTGCTTGTTCAAATTAACTGGAATGACCTTGGGGGATTTTATTACATCCCCTTGGAGGTTCAAAAGAGACTTTTTGATAAAATAGGTGGACAAAACTATATCAAACTTCCTAAACCGGGGACAAATCCCAGAGGCGTTGAAATTACTAAGGAAGCAT
>JAGMFA010000137.1 GCA_023127875.1 Candidatus Zixiibacteriota bacterium | reverse complement strand
GGTGTGTGACAAAGGGATGGTGAGCGATTCCAATTTGGAGGAGTTGAAGAAAGAAGGGATAGATTTTATTGTGGGAGTCCGTTTGCGGAATGTGAAAGAGGTAAGGGATGAAGTTTTGAGCAAGGGAGGCCGCTATCGAGAGGTGGAGGATAACCTGAGAATAAAAGAAGTGTTTTTAGGGGGAAAACGATATATCATTTGCGTCAATTTGGAGGAGGCCAGAAAAGATCAAAAGACCAGGGAAAAGATTCTCCCTGACCTGGAGGAGAAACTTCGCCGGGGTGCTAAAGAGCTGATTGGGAATAAGGGTTACCGAAGATACTTGAAGGTGGAGAAGGATGCGGTCCAGATAGATGAAAAGAAGTTGAAGGAGGAAAAACGTTTTGATGGAGCTTCTTTATAAGAGTAAATATAGAGGTTTTAACCTGACCCACATGGCGGAGTTTTTGAATCAGGAGGAAGGGGTATTCGTATGAATGCTTCGCAAAGGTTTCGAGGGAATCAGTAAGGCAAATTTTATTAGAGAAAGGTTCTTATATTAAAAAGAAGAAATACCCTAAGCACAGGCAGTGGAGGGAACCCTTATCCCGGGAAGGACAGATGGTTCAATTTGACACCTCGGATCATGATTGGTTAGAAGGGAGAGGTCCCAGGCTTTATCTGATTGGAGGTGTGGATGATGCAACCGGCAAGGTAGCGGGAGCCAAGCTCGAAATTGAGTCCATAGGATTTGTGTTAACTGATGGGGTAAAACAGAACATGGGAGTATTTAGGGATATTGTTCGGAAAAGAGGGATTCCTTCAGGATGAATCCTTTGAGCGTATATGTGGATTGTGGCTCTAACTTTAAGACCACCCGCCACCAGAGTATGGAGTACCAACTCAAAGGAGAATATCCTGACACCTCATTTGAGTCAACTGACCAATTTGCCCGAGCCTTAAGAGAATTAGGCATAAGGATAATCTATGCTCACTCTCCCCAGGCCAAAGGAAGGATAGAGAGGAAGTTTGGGGTATTTCAGGATAGACTTTGTTCGGAGCTGAGGTTACATAAGATTTCCACCTTGGAGGAGGCTAACTGTTATCTGTGGGAGAAGTTTATTCCCCAACATAATCGGATGTTCTCCCGAACTGCCAAAGAGCCCAGTTCTGCCTATAGGTCCTTACCAAAAGGATTCAGCTTAAAGGATGTCTTCTGCTTAAAAGAGGAAAGGACGGTGGCTGGGGACAATACCATAAGTTACCATGGAAGATCTTTTCAGATCCTGCCCAACCAATACCGGTTAAGTTACTGCAAGGCCAAGGTAAAGGTACATGCTCGAATTTGAGTCCTGCGGAAGTATCCGGATGGTTCCATCAACATCTTTTACCAGGGCAAGAAGCTAAAACACAAACCAATATCAAAGGAGAAAATCAAATCCTTTCAACCCGTTATCGAAGAAAAGAAAGATGAACTCATAACCATAAATTACTGACATTTTTAATTTGCAAAAAACCTGACATTTTTGATTTGCGTTGACAAAGAGTAGAAAAATAGTTGACAATTCGAGGAATGAAATGTATATTTGGAATTTCGCAAAGTGGAATTTGCGTTCAAAAGACTGAATTTCTGGCTGAAACAGATTGACACTTAATCAGATCGCTATGAAGAAAGGAAAGCAGAACAAACATTAACAATCATGCCCTATTTTAGGAGGTTTTATGGCAAACGCAAAGGTCTATAAGAACTTCATAGGCGGCGAATGGGTGGATTCGGTCACCGGAAAAACCTTTGAGAACCGCAATCCAGCTGACACTCGCGAGCTTCTGGGAACCTTTCCAGCCTCTAACGAGGAGGACGTCAACAAGGCAATTGCCGCCGCCAAGGAAGCTTACCAGAAATGGCGACTGGTTCCAGCTCCGAGAAGAGGGGAGATCCTCTTTAAGGTGGCAGAGATTTTAGTAAAAAGGAAAGAGGATTGGTCCCGCCAGATGACTCAGGAGATGGGCAAAGTCTTGAAGGAAACCAGAGGTGATATTCAGGAAGCCATCGACATGAGCTACTATATGGCAGGCGAGGGAAGAAGGCAATTCGGACAGACCACTCCCTCGGAGCTGCCCAACAAATTCATGATGTCGGTGCGAATGCCCATGGGAGTTTGCACTCTGATCACCCCCTGGAATTTCCCCATGGCTATCCCTTCTTGGAAGCTGATGCCAGCCTTGGTCTGTGGAAACACCGTAGTATTCAAGCCGGCTTCCTATACTCCGCTTTCCGCTTATAACCTGATGAAAGCCTGCGAGGAGGCGGGGATTCCCAAAGGAGTGGTTAATTTCGTCACCGGATCAGGAGGTAAAGTAGGTAGGCCCCTGATGACCTCAGATGATGTGAAGTTGGTTTCCTTCACCGGCTCTACCGCGGTGGGAAAGTTGGTCTCTGAAGCATGTGCTCCCAGTTTCAAGCATACCAATATGGAGATGGGAGGAAAGAATGCCATCATGGTGATGGACGATGCCAAAATCGATCTGGCCGTGGAAGGAGCCATCTGGGGAGGGTTTGGCACCACCGGTCAAAGATGCACCGCCGCATCCAGAGTGATCGTGCACAAAAAGGTGGTAAAGGAGTTCACCGACAAATTCGTTGCCCGTGCCAAAGCTTTGAAGATAGGTAATGGTCTGGATCCGAGCGTGGAGATGGGTCCATCCATAAGCGAAGATCAGCTTAACACAGTGATGGAGTATGTGAAGATTGGCAAAGGTGAGGCAAAACTTCTCTGCGGAGGGAATCGACTGACTTCAGGTGAGTATGCCCACGGATATTTCCATGAGCCCACCATTTTCGGAGATGTGGACCCTCAGATGAGAATTGCTCAGGAGGAGATATTCGGTCCTGTGGTAGCCGTCATCCCCTGCGACAGCCTGGAGCATGCCATCCAGATAAATAATGGCACCATCTACGGGCTTTCCTCTTCGGTGTATACCCAGGATGTGAACAGGGCTTTCGTAGCCATGAGAGATGCCTATACCGGAATCTTCTACATCAATGCCTCCACCATCGGAGCAGAAGTTCATCTTCCCTTCGGTGGCACCAACCAGACCGGGAATGGACATCGGGAGGCAGGATTAGCCGCACTGGACGTCTTCTCCGAATGGAAAGCCATCTATGTGGATTTCAGCGGTAAGTTGCAGAAGGCTCAGATCGACGACATAATGCCGTAACTTATGGTTGGTAAATATGTTGCAGGAAACTGGTGGGCGTCCTTATGGACGCCCGCCAGCATTTAGGTTTAATCGGGAAAACACAGCAATGCCAGTCATTGCGGGTCCCGCCAAAGGCGGGACGAGGCAATCTCTTGGATATAAGGAATATGAAACAGTGTTTAAACAGTTGAGTCAGGAGCTTCAACACAAGAATTCCCAACAGATTAAACAGATAAAAGAATTATCTGCTTAATCCGTTTCATCTGTTGGGCACCTTTTAAAAGGTGTCAGGACTGAGGAGCGTGTCTGAGAATGTAGTTGTTCATTTGAATCTTGAGACTCGATTTATCGAGCCCAATAAATTGGGCAACTACAATCCCGCACTACAATATATAGGGCTCGGGAATATGACTTTAGCATTTCTCGGACAAACTCTGAGATCCCGACACAACACAAAAAGATTGCTTCGCTGTCGATCACTGTTCAGGCTGAAGTTGAACCTCTGTCCAATCCAGAGAGTGGTAAAATAGAAGATATCCGATGGTGAGTGATAATAAAGAAATTTACTTCATATTCAAGCCAAGGAAGTTTTATGCAGAAGAAAAAAGTTTTGATAATGGGCGCGGCAGGGCGGGATTTCCATAATTTCAATATGATATTCAGGGATAATCCTCAATACCAGGTTGTTGCTTTTACCGCCACCCAGATACCCAACATCCATGGTCGCAAGTATCCCGACCGGCTGGCTGGCAAGCTCTATCCCAAAGGCATTCCTATCCTTTCAGAAGATGACCTGGTGAAGCTGATAAAGAGATTTAAAATCGATGAGGTGATTTTCTCATATAGCGATGTTTCCTATCAATACGTGATGCAAAAAGGCGCTATGGTTTTGGCGGCAGGTGCAGACTTCAAGCTTTTGGGCAAACAAAAAACCACCCTTAAATCCAAACGGCCGGTTATCGCCGTGTGTGCCGCCAGAACAGGAAGTGGAAAGAGCCAGACCACCCGGAAGGTGTGTCAGATTCTAAAGAGTGCGGGGATAGATCCGGTGGTTATCAGACATCCCATGCCCTATGGTGACCTCACCAAGCAGATCTGTCAACGCTTTGCCTCTCTTTCTGATATGGATAAGCATCACTGTACCATCGAGGAGAGAGAAGAATATGAGCCTCATATCCAACAAGGAACCGTGGTTTATGCCGGTGTGGATTACGGAGTCATCTTGAAGCAGGCGGAAAAAGAAGCGGAGGTAATTGTTTGGGATGGTGGCAACAACGACATTCCATTCTACCTGCCTGATCTTCATATAACGGTGGTGGATCCTCACCGACCCGGCGATGAGCTTTGTTATTTTCCTGGGAGGACCAATCTGCTCCTGGCAGATGTGATTTTGATAAATAAGGTGGATTCGGCTGACTATCAGGACATCGAACAGGTTCGATTCAATGTGAGAGAAACCAATCCAGAGGCAATCTTGATTGAGGCGGCTTCTCCGATTTTCGTGGATCATCCTCAAAGGATTCGAGGAAAAATAGTGCTGGTGGTGGAGGATGGACCTACCTTAACCCATGGAGGAATGACCTACGGTGCCGGGGTGATAGCCGCAGAAAAGTTCGGAGCTAAAGGTATTATCGATCCCCGGCCCTGGGTGAAAGGTGAAATAAAGAGGGCTTTCGAAGCCTATCCTGAGATCGGAGCTCTTCTTCCAGCTTTGGGTTACGGCGAAAAGCAGATGAAGGATTTGCAAAAGACCATAAACGCCATCCCTTGCGATTCGGTTATCATTGGCACGCCTATCGACTTGACCCGGTTGCTTAAAATTAACAAACCTTCGGTCAGAGTGCGATACGAACTTGATGAGATCGGGAAACCCGATTTAGAAGAGGTAATAGAAAAATTTCTGAAAAAAAAACGATAGACTTTCCGTTTTAGCGGATTCCTTAAAGTCGATTTTTTCCTAAATTCTAAAATGAGAAAGAAGACTGCTGTGGTGGCTTTGGGAGGAAATGCCATCACCAAAAAAGGAGAAGAGGACACCATCGCTCGACAGTTCACCAACACCCGGGAGAGCTTGCGCGGGATCGTGGAACTGATTCGAGATGGCTATAATATTGCTATAACCCACGGCAACGGACCCCAGGTGGGGAACGCCATCCTACGAGTGCAGCTTGCCCGGGGAAAAGCTCCCATTTTGCCTCTGGGTATCTGCGTGGCTGATACTGAAGGAGGAATGGGATACATGATAGAACAATCTCTACAAAACAGGCTAAAAAAAGAACGGATAAAACGGGATGTAGTTACCATCGTCACCCAGGTGATAGTGGATAAGGACGATCCCTCCATAAAGGAACCCACCAAATTCATAGGTCA
>JAGMFA010000136.1 GCA_023127875.1 Candidatus Zixiibacteriota bacterium | reverse complement strand
CCCCCTTTACTAAAGGGGGATTTAAAGTCAAGCCCAAAACAGGCCTCAAGGTGCAGAATCCGCATGCAGGAGAAAAAATCAATAATAAGATGTAAACTATTTTTGTGTCCGCCAGGTCCCTGACCTAGCGGACTTTTTTTCTCACTTAGAGCGGGTTTGCCGGAGCTGAGGAATTGTGGAGGTGAAGCAGAGGGTACGCGGGAGGGATGGAAAAAATAAAGAAAGATAGCTCATGTGCATTGTTGAAAGTCTGCTTCCCGTTGGTGTTCTTCACCAACGGGAAATGAACGGTCCGCAGGATCTTGAGACGGGTGAAGAACACCCGCCAAAAACATAGAGATTTAAGTTTTCCTTTCTTTCTTCTTCGCCGCGGGAAACAGAATATTGTTTAATATCAACCGATATCCTGGAGAGCTCTTATGTAGGCTCAAGTCCGTGGGGGGATCTCCCACCATATGCTGGTAGTCCTCGGGATCGTGCCCCCCATAGAAAGTCCAGGTGCCCCGTCCAAAATTGCCGTGGATATATTTTACCTCGTCTTTTCCTTCGGTCTCTCCCAGGATGGTAACATACTTCTTCAAAAGGCTTTTTCTGAAAGCGGTATTCTGCCCCATGAAGCCTTTCACCACCGAGACATGGTTTTGCACCAACATAGTGGGCACAGGGTCAAGCTTGGCAGAGAAATCAAAGAGGGTGAAATAATCAGACTCCAGACCCAGCCGAGCAGCAATTTTGTCCGGCCCAGTGTCTATGTTGGAATGCTCATATTTATAGGCATCGATCGAGACCTGAAAATCTGTGAAAGCGAAGGTCTTGGAATAATCCAATCTCTCTTGACAATCCGGATCCACCGGGTCTCCATCCAGCTCCTGGGGAACAATATCCACCCCCTCCGCTGACAGAGCGATATCCATTGTCTCCGTGGCAGAGCACATGGCAAAGACGAACCCTCCTTTGGCTACATAATCTTTTATCGCCCGGGCAACCGTCTTTTTTTCCTCAGGCACTTTCCTGAATCCCCACTTCTTTGCCATAAGCTCAGAGGTGGCTACGTCCTGCTTATACCACAGAGCATTTCTGAAGGAGCGATAGAATTTTCCATACTGCCCGGTGAAATCCTCATGATGCAGATGAAGCCAGTCGTATTTTTCTAACTCCCCCCTTAAAACCTCCTCATCCCACAGAGTGGTATATGGTATCTCCGCATAGGCCAAAGCTAAGGTCACCGCATCATCCCAGGGTTCTTTGTTGGGAGGCGTGTAGATGGCAATAGCAGGCGCCTTCTCCAAGAGCACCACCTCCATGTTGTTCTCCTCAATCTCCTTGTAAATGGATGCCGTAGATGAAAGACCGATTACACTGAAAGCCACTCCTCTTAACCTGCAATTATCCGCCACCTCCTCATAAAAGTCTGTCATAAAAGAACCACCGCGATAGTTTAGGAGCCACTCCACATCGTATCCCTGTTCCAGAGTCCAGTAAGCCACCCCATAAGCTTTCAGATGTTCAGTCTGACCAAGATCCATGTAGATTAAAATCTTTTCAGCATAAGAGAGGGAGAAGAAGAAAAGAATGAGAATTGAAAAAATGATAGCTGTCTTAATACATTTGCTCATAGCATCCACCTCCGGAATCATTGAACCAGGTCCTCTAAGTGTCTGGTAGCCGCCCCGCCTCAGGCGGGGCGCATGTTGTTCGCCCAAATGGGCGGTTACCAACAGATCAGTTCTTGTAGGTCGGATATGTCCGAAGGACTATCCGACAAAAATTCTATATCCGGCACGCATCACTCGTTCTAAATTTTAAATACGCAGAGACACTTCTCTTAAGCAACAAAAAAATAAATTGCTCCCTCAATTTGCTTGACCCGTTTGATCCACTTAAGACAAGCCCCAGCTACAATAGCGCAGCCGGGGCTTCGGTTCAACTAAGTTAGTGGTGAGAGGATCACTTGAGTATTACCATCTTCTTGGATTGGGTGAATTCTCCAGCTTGAATTTTGTAGAAATAGATTCCGCTGGCTATTTCCTCACCCCTTTCGTTCCTGCTGTCCCATTTAACTCGTTTGTATCCGGCATCTTGATGTTCGTCAACCAGAGTTCTGACTTTCTGGCCAAGGATGTTGTAGATTGTGATTTGTACTTCGCAGTCATGGGGCAAGGCGTATTGAATCACGGTCTGAGGGTTGAATGGATTCGGGTGGTTTTGTGATAAGGCGAATTTTTCAGGTAGTTGAGAAGAAACACCTTTCAAGCTAACCAGAGCATAAGCACCTGTCCCAAATTTCCCATCTCCCTTCTCCAAGCTGGCAGATAATTTTACATACCTATTTCCACTTTTATCCCATAACTTGAACACCATCTTTTCTCCACCTTTAAATCCATCTCTTGCCTTGGTTCGATCATCATCCTGCCAGGCGGCAATACCAAGTATGTCTCCCTGCCACACTCCTGCGCCTGCACATAATCCTGAAGGCGTAAATACTCCGATCTCATCTCCCCTATCAATGGGCGTTCCATTGAGCTCAACCGAATTGACGACAATGCTGTAACTCTCTCCGGTGTTCCCTAAATAATTGAACTGAGTAGTCTGAGCCAATCCCGGGAAGCTATTCTTTTTGGCGAATGGTGGTGGGCAAGGTGGACAACTGGTGGGATAAACCAAAGTATCAGGACTGGACAGATGAGCCTTATAACCTTCGTTGTATTCCATACATTCTATCCAGCAGCCAATACCAGGAATGCAAAACTGGCCAGCGTCATTTTGAACTATGTCCAGATTATCCCA
The DNA here is from genome assembly GCA_023127875.1 of Candidatus Zixiibacteriota bacterium. The sequence goes on along the minus strand of JAGMFA010000136.1, from coordinate 2,849 downwards.
GATCGAGATCAAAGCTGTTTCAGGCTCTAAAGGGCACTCCGGAAAATAAGCGATGCAGTTCCAGCCCTCAGGTAAGGGAGTAGGGGTATCTGCAAGAACCTTGGTGCCACAAACCTGAATAGTGCAGGCATCCGCCATGTGAACTCTATACATCTCTGAAACATTCCAGCCCGGGATCCAACAACCCACTCCAGGAATACAGAAGGAACCATCGCAGGCTATTATTATGTCCAGGTAACCGATCCAGCAGTCCACAAACAAGCTTTCCATTTCACATGGATCAGGATCAATATTAGTGGAAATCCACTGCCAACCAGAATACAAAGCAATATTTTCACATTCTCCTGGACAAGGAGCAGGAGCTGAAAGCCACGTTTCGAAGAAAACTCCGTGCTCGAAGCGTCCATCTCCGGAAGGATCACGAACAGATGCACATTCTTCCCTATCCTGGTTTCTGCTCCATACTCTGAAATGCATGGTGTCGCCAGCAGTATATCCGTCTTGCTCCGGAGTCAGAGGATCATCCTTCCAGGCAGTCAAGGGGATAGGAAGGCTATCAGGGTGATAAACCGAAGCGCCTACACATAACAGTCCTCCACCAGTATCATCAAATACCCCGATCTCATCACACCTCTCCAATTCCAGGCCATCCAGAAAGGCTGAGTCAATTACTATGTTGTAAAACAGGCCGGTGCTGTCGGTGAAGACAAAATGCTCAGGATAGGGGCAAGGCTTTCCCATCCAGTTGGCGTAGTTCACCAATCCTCTGGAGGGATTATCAAAGAAGTCATATATCTTTTCTATGTTCTTAGGATTGCCTCCGGCGTTCATCTCCGCGGTGGTGGAATCCCCCCACCAGTTGTGCCGAGCATCTATCTCGTATGCACTATTGTTGTAGAAATCATAACCATCATTGCCATACAAATCACAGTCGTGCACCACCGGAAGCCTGTTCTCATAAGAGGAAGAAACATAAATTCCATATTGACCATTCCCCACTATAGAATCTTTTTCTATCTCCACCGAACTATTGTAACAGTATATTCCGTAATAACCATTCTCTGTCACCTCGGTGGATTCTACATTCCCCTGAGCACAATAGTAAAACTCAATCCCATAATAAAGATTCCCGACTATCTGGCTGTTTACTATGGTTAAAGGACCATAATCAACATAGATTCCTCCTCCCCCCCAGAGCGAGTCCCCACAATCGTTTATCCGGCTGTGAGAAATAATAGAAAGAGTAGTATCATAGCTAGAGTGATAGTAACCTCTGTGGGCGTTCCTTATTACCACATAGGTTAGTTCTGACCGACTACTCCCATAATAACTATAAATCCCACCCCAATGATCAGAAGGCTCGGGAACCTCTGCTTTGGGAATAAAATATACACTGTCTCCTTCTATACCATTCGCATCCAGGTAACCATACACTCTGAAAGATACATCCGGCATAAACTTAACCTCAACCCCGGACTCTATGGTCAAAGTATCACCCCAGTTTATCCAGATATCCCCAACAATCACATAGGGACTCTCCGCTTTGGTCCAGGTCCCGGAGACCGAATCAGCTACCCCACCATAAACGGTCTGATCAGTCACAGTATCAGGATCCCCCCAGTCGCCCAGCTCATCATAATAAGTCCCCAAAAGCAAATCACCCGCAGAAACCTGAAAAAGACCATCCCCAGGGGCAAAGACCAACTCACCACTATCTTCTCTCCAAAGCTCCAAAGCCTCACGGATAAGCTCATGTCTTCTCTCCATAGATTCCGGGTCTCTACCTTTGGGCAACTTATCCTTCAAAGAGGACAAAAACTTCTTAACCTGCAAATCAAATGCTATAGAGTTCCGAAAAACTCCACTCGCTACTTCCGTCTCAGACAAAACCAACCACTCACTGTCTCCAAACTCACTCTCCAGCAAAACCCCCAAGGTGTCTATCTCACCACCGTTCACGTTCATATCACTGTCCGCCACCTCAACATAAGCAGAATCACTCCCCGCAGGATAATGCAATACAATGTCATTCCATAACGAATCCTTAAAAGAGATGACGCCAGTAACACTGGCAGATAGGACACTTGGTGACAGAATAATGAGAATCAAACTGGCCAAGACTGAAAAAATAAAGATACGGATTTTAGTGGATCTGTTAACACGATAGATTTTAGACATTGTGACCTCCTGGTTAAGGTTTGAAGATGAAGGATCCAACTCTCATTTGTTTCTGTCTGAATAAAGCCCTTTAAGGCGATTAGGTGTCCATCCCGTAGTCAAAAGAGCTTCTCCGAGTATGCGGATTTTTTAGAAAAGAAACATGTTTTCCTACTGATGTCCGAGAAGAGCTGTAATCAAATCAGCCTTAGCTATCACTATCTGCTATTGTGCTCACTTGCTAATGACCGATCAGGAATGTATCCTATGATAAAAATATAGCTAACCGTTCTACTGATGTCAAGGATTATTTTCGCAGAATCTCATCCAATTTCTCGTAGTTCTCGGCTTGATACACGTTCTGGATAGTACTGTTAGCCTTTCACACCGCATCAGCCCCGCAAAGTCGGGTCTACCTACTTCCCCATCCCGTTCAATCTCGTTGGACGAGAATCCTACGGATCCAAATGGACAATCCAGCGGGGGGGGGGGAATATCTCCCAACAGATGGAGCAGTCCGTAGGTCAGGTGCCCTGCGCACCTGACCCCAAGACAAAACCCCATTCATGGTGAGCCTCGAACCATTTATGCTGAGTTTCGAAGCATTCTCATACCTAACCCGTAGTCTCTCTTACCACAAATAGCAAATTCACCCTAACCTTAATGGTGAAAAGGATAGCTCCCTTATTTAT
>JAGMFA010000135.1 GCA_023127875.1 Candidatus Zixiibacteriota bacterium | reverse complement strand
GAAGTCTAACATGTCCACAGGATCCAAATTCGGACTGCTTGATCATACTAAAGTCTTCGCCTAAAGGCGAGGGTTTTTCTCCCATCCCCCGAATGGGACAATAAAAGAGCGCGGGGTTTGACCTCAAAGCTATCCTTACCGTAGAATTTTGTGATAGCCTGACCCAATCTGTAAAAAGCTAAATGTAATGGCACCATTTATGTCGCCCGCCTCAAAAGAAAGCGTCACGCACAGAGTTGTGAGGCTACATTTAACCCCACATAGATACAGGTACCTCTGCCTCCCCAAATTTTTTTCTCTCCCCAAGATCACCATAAAAACGACTTGCCAAATTCCAAATTGATAGTATATTGAAAACGTTAAAAATTTTAGAAAGGAGTATGATGCCTTATGATGAAAGCAATGAGAAAGTTGACCAGACACATTATGTGGATTGTCATAGTCGCCTTCGTGGGGACCATTATCTTTGCCTGGGGAATGGAATTTACCTCCAAGAAGCAACGCCGAGCAGGAGTCATCGCCACGGTTAATGGAGAAGACATCCAGCTTTACACCTTCCAGTATTACTATAATCAAGCTTTAAGACAGGCGGAAAAGGAACAAGGGGACGTAGATGAGCAAACCGCCAACCAGATTAGAGACGATGTTTGGAACAATATGGTAAATGAAATCCTTTTGAATCAGGAGACTAAGAAAAGGCGAATTGAAATCACCGATGCGGAATTATATGAATATTTGAGGCGGTATCCTCCCCGGGAACTCCAGGAACATCCTGCCTTCCAGACTCCGGAGGGACAATTCGATTACCAGAAGTATCTACAGGCTTTGTCTGATCCCAGAGTCCCCTGGGCTCAGGTGGAGGACATGATTCGACCCAATCTGCGGTTAGGCAAGCTCCAGCAATCAATCGTGAGTTTGATCCGGGTCACGGATGAGGAGATAAGACAGTTTTATCAGGATGAGAACGAAAAAGTAAAGGTAAAATACGTATTGGTGCCCACATACCAGTTTCAGAAAGAGGACATTCCAGTAAGCGATGCGGAACTAAAATTTTATTATCAGGAGCATAAAGATGAATTTAAAGTAGAGGAGAGTGCCAACCTAAGCTATGTGGTATTTGAAAAGAAACCCAGCCCGGCAGATGAAGAAGAAACCAAGCAAAGACTTCTGGAGATAAAAAATGAGATTCTGGAGGAAGAGGATTTTGCAGGAATGGCTGAGGATTATTCAGAAGATAACGCATCCGCGAAGAATGGGGGAGATTTGGGTTGGTTCGGAAAGGGAATGATGGTTCCCGCTTTTGAAGAAATCGCCTTTTCTCTTGAACCGGGAGAGATGTCTGATCCGATCAAAACCCAGTTTGGCTGGCATCTTATAAAGGTGGAGGATAAAAGAGGCAAAGGTGAGAAGCAAGAGGTGAAAGCCAGCCATATACTTTTGAAGATATCACCATCCGAGGAAACTTTAGCCCTCCTAAAAGAGGAGGCGGATGAATTTGTAGATCAGGTAAGCAAATCTGATTTCTCCCAGATGGCTACAGAACAGAACCTACTTATCTCGGAGACCGGATGGTTTACTCCGGGGGGATATATAAGTGGCATCGGTACCACTCCTCAGATAGATGAATTTGCCTTTGAGAACAAGCAGGGAAAAATCAGTGATTTATTTGAAACTGCCAAAGGATTTTATATTTTCCAGATCAAAGCTAAAAGACCGGCAGGAATTTTTCCATTAGAGGAGGTCAAGCAGGTTATAAAACAAAAGCTGATTAAGTTCAAAGCTGATTCTTTGGCTTATGATAAAGCCGAAAACGTATTTGCCCAGATCAAAGAAGGGAAAAGCTTAAAAAAGGCGGCAGAGGAAAACGACGCCACCTTTGCGGAACCGGACCAATTCTCCCGAAATTCATTCATCCCAAAAGTAGGCAACGTTCCAGAGTTAATCGGGGCCGCCTTCTCTTTGACTAAGCCAAACCAAACATCTTCACCCGTTAAGACCAATCAGGGCGCTTTCATCATCCAGCTTGTATCCCGAACCGCTATAGACGACAGTCTCTTTGTCGCGGTTAAGGACTCCGTTACCTCCGTGCTATTGCAAAAAAAACAAGGTCAGGTATACCAGGAGTGGTTTGCCCAGGTTAAAAAAGAAGCTGAAATCAAAGACTATAGATCCGAATATTTCCGCGAAGTCGGCTCTTATTAGTTCTATTTCTTTTTAGTTCCACCTTTCTTCTGTGCCTGTCTGTTCTCTGGCTTGAGGGGTATAAAACTGTAGTTGCCTGATTTATCGGGCTTTTTTGCTCAATGAATTGAGCAACCACATGGAATCGGCACAAAGATATATAAATTCTCATGAAAGTGAAAGATATTAAAGAACGAATAGAGAAGGCGCATGCGCTTTTGGAAAATTGTGTGGTGTGTCCCAGAAAGTGCAAGGTGAACCGGCTGAAAGGAGAGACGGGATTCTGTGGGGCGGGAAAGAATCCTAAGGCGGCAAGCTATAATGTCCATTATGGTGAAGAGCCACCCATCTCCGGAACCAAAGGATCGGGCACCATATTCTTTTCTGGTTGTAATTTAAGATGCCTCTATTGTCAGAATTTCCCTATCAGTCAGATGAGGTATGGAAAAGAGATAACCACGCAAGAGCTGGCAGATGTGATGCTTCATCTCCAATCAAAGGGATGCCATAATATCAACCTGGTAACTCCCACACATTTTGTCCCTCAGATACTTAGGGCGCTTTCTTTTGCCTGGGAGAAGGGCTTTGATCTTCCTCTGGTCTACAATACGTCCGGATATGATGCAATAGAATCTCTAAAACTTCTGGATGGAATAATTGATGTATATCTTCCGGACATGCGGTATTCGGACAACCGGATAGCCAAAAAGCTTTCTTCGGTGGAAAATTATGTGGAGGTGAATCGAAAAGCAATAAAGCAGATGTATCACCAGGTGGAGAATTTAGTCACTGACGAGCAGGGGATTGCCAGAAAAGGATTGATCATCCGACATCTGATTCTGCCCGATAACTTAGCCGGAAGCGAGGAGACCTTCCAATTCATAAAAAGGGAGATCTCCGAGTATGCCTATGTAAGCTTGATGGGTCAATATTTCCCCAGCTTTAAGGCAGGGGAGTGCGTATCAATAAACAGGAAAATTACCCCTGATGAATATGAATCTGTGGTGGAAAGCTTTTTTAAGTCGGGCTTGAGCCGGGGATGGAGTCAAGAGGGAGAAAAGTATGAGGCACAGTGTGTGGAAGGATAAACTTTTCATTCTCTTTCTTTTGTTTTCTCTTTTGGGTGGCTGCACCTATTACAATACCTTCTATAATGCCAAGAAAAGCTTCAAGGAAGGAGAAAAGGCTCAGAAAAATGCTTCCGGGAGCAGACGGAATACAATGGGCAAGAACCACTATGAAAATGCTATAAAGAAAGCCTCCAAGGTATTGACTTTCCATCCTAAGAGCAAGTGGGCAGATGATGCCTTATTTTTGATCGGAAGAGCCTACTTTAACATGGGAGAATATGTAAAGGCTAAAAGAAAATTTGAAGAGCTTCTATCTAGCTTTCCCAAAAGCAATCTGATGAATGATTCGCGCTACTATGTAAGCATGTGTTACTACTATTCCGGTGAGGAAATAGAAGCAATAAGCTCGCTGAATAGCTTACTTGAATCGAAGAAGATCAAAAAGAAAAGAAAAGGAGAGACCTCCTTCATGATAGGGGAGATTTATTTTCAAAGGAAAGAGTATACTGACGCCCAAGCCTACTATGAGAGGACCCTAAACGAGTTCGATCCCGATACCCTTTCCGCCATAACTCAGTTCCGCATAGGAGAGTGTTTCTGGTTAAAAAAAGATTACTCCGAAGCTAAGGAGGTATTTGCCGGGGTTGAAGAACGCCACCCTTCGGACAGCCTTTTGTTCGAGTCACAATTCAGAGAGGGTGAATGTTATGATGCTTTGGGAGACCATCAGAAGGGGATGGAAATCTATGTTGAACTGTCGGAGGATGAAAGATTCTCAGCCAGACTCCCTTCGATTAAGTTGAAGATGGCTGAAGGGTACTATTTTTTAGATGAACTTTGCTTGTCCATGGAGGAATATTATCAGATAACAGAGAGCTACCCCAGAACTGAGGAGTCGGCAAAAGCCTATTTTAAACTGGGGCAGATATATCAGGATAGGTTTGGTGATCTGAATGAAGCCAAGAAGATGTATGAAAGCTGTAAGGCTGAAAGTCCTCAATCAGATATAGCCAAGCAGGCGCTGACTCAAAGTGCAAATATTTCTAAAATCGAAAAATATCAGCAGGAGCTCTCTGAGGAGGAGACGGATAAATCCAGCAAGGCTCTGTTTTTGTTAGGTGAACTATACCTCACCCAGATGAATCAGCCTGATTCAGCTCTGGTGGAGTATCTCACCCTGGTAGATAAGTTTCCACAATCCGAATATGCCGACCAATCACTTTATGCCGCCGCCTGGATTCTGGAGAATGTAAAAGAGGACTCGGTCGAAGCCGCAAGAATGTATAAAAGGATTCTGGAGGAATATCCCCAATCGGATTATCGGAAGCTGGCTTTGGAGTTTTTGAATCTGTCTTGGTTTTCTTTTGATGCGCTCAATGTAGAGAAGGTTTACCAGGAGGCGGAAAGGCTTCTTTTTGAGGAGCATCAGGTCGATTCAGCTTTGGCTATGTATGGTTTGATAATGGAAGAATTTCCTCATAGTCCTTATGCCAGTAAATCCGCTTATGCTAAAGCCTGGACTATTGAATATTATGCCAATCCGGGTGATAGCACCGTGGCTTTAGCTTATCAAGAGGTAATAGATGAGTACCCGAAGTCAGAGTATGCAGAGGAAGCTCGGATAAAATTGGGATTTTCCAGAAAAGTCCAGCCCACCCTTCCTCCACCACCCACAGATACCACTTCTCAAGAAGAGGAGGAGAAGGATACAACCACGATAGCTGAGCCTGATACCTCGGGACCTCAGATACCAAAGGCTCCCCTACCTCTCAAAAGAGGAGAGTTTGTGTATCCCGAGACAGAGATCCTTTCCGGCATCAAAGGTGCGGTGGTGCTTAAGATCAGAATTGATTTTGATGGAACCGTAAGTGATGCGGAGGTGGTGAATTCACTGGAAAACATGTGGATAGATGAGGCAGCCAGGGAGACGGCTTTGAACACCACCTTCGATCCGGAGAAAATTGATATGATGCAATTGGGCGGGTGGTTCTTGTATACTGTGGAAGTGAAGCCACCAGCTACGGATGAGGATTCACACCTTGACGTTCCTGATTGGGACGAATAACATGATCTGTCAACTTTCAAGTTCTGTATTATCCCAAGAAAACCTTCAGGAAAAAATCTTTAAGCTCACCCTTTCATCTTCCCTTATCTCTAAAAAAGCAGAGCCAGGGAATTTCGTCCATATAAAAGTTAATTCCAATCACTATCCCCTGCTCCGGAGGGCATTCAGCATCCACAGTGTGAGGAAGGATAAAGGCGAATTTGAGATTCTGTTCAAAGTGGTGGGAAAGGGAACTGAGATTTTATCAAGAAAATCCTCGGGGGATACACTTGACATTCTGGGACCAATTGGCAATAACTTTTCCCTTCCTAAGAAGGGTAAGGAAATAATGCTGGTGGC
>JAGMFA010000134.1 GCA_023127875.1 Candidatus Zixiibacteriota bacterium | reverse complement strand
ACAATAACGGGATGGAATCAGACATTATCAAATAAAGATTTTTGGAATGAAGAAGAATTTAATGTGAAGAGACCAATTTATGAAAAATCTAATTTAAGAATACAAAGGGAATTAGCAAAATATGATAAATGGGACATGGAACAGATGAATGAAAGAGAAAATGAGTTAGTAGAATTTGCATTAGAGAGATGGAAGTATAACAATGAGTAAATTGCCAAAACCAACAGAAAACATAGTACAAGTGGTTCGTGCCTTATGGCCCTTACCTAAATTCCGGCTTCGCTTTTATACGGGAACGGTAGCCGCAGGCTTCCTTTGGACTTCGTCTCTCAGGACAGGTCAGCCTGCGATACTTAGAGCTAAGGTTAATGATGAAATTCAGTAAGATAAGACATATTCATTTCGTTGGAATTGGTGGAGCGGGGATGTCCGGTATTGCCGAGGTGCTGGTCACTCTGGGATACGAAATCACCGGCTCGGACCTCAAATCATCCGAGACCACCCAAAGACTAAAAGACTTGGGGATAAAGATCCAGAATCAGCACGTCGGAGAAAATGTGAAGGATGCTGATGTGGTGGTCATCTCCTCTGCGGTGAAGGAAGACAATCCAGAGGTGATCCGGGCAAAGAATCGAAGGATTCCGGTGATAAGAAGAGCGGAGATGTTAGGCGAGTTGATGAGGATGAAATACGGAATCGGCATCGCCGGAACTCATGGTAAAACAACCACTACCTCGATGGTGGGCGAGATCCTGTCTGAGGGGGGATTGGACCCCACCATCGTGGTAGGAGGAAGGGTGGTCAACTTAGGTTCGCATGCCCGGTTAGGAAATGGCGAATTTATGGTGACAGAAGCGGACGAATATGACCGCTCCTTTTTGCAACTCACCCCCACCATTGCAGTGGTGACCACCCTGGAGCCAGAACACTTAGATTATTACAAAGATTTCGAGGAGATAAGGTCTGCCTTCCTGGAGTTTGTAAATAAGGTCCCCTTTTACGGGAGGGTGATATTGTGCTGGGATGAAAAGAATTTAAGAGAGTTAATCCCCCAGATAGAAAGACCCCTGACTACCTATGGACTTTCCTCTGAGGCAGATTTTAAAGCCCACTCTCTTTGTTTTGAAGAAAACCACAGCAGGTTCGAAGTTCACACCAAGGGAGAAAAAGTGGGAGAGGTAACTTTGTCCGTCCCGGGAACCCATAACGTGAAGAATTCTTTGGCGGCTATCGCGGTAGCATTGGAGTTGGATGTGCCCTGGGACAAAATTCAAAGCGGGCTGGAGAAATTCAAGGGGGTACATAGAAGATTCGAGATCAAAGGAGAAATCGGAGGAGTGATGGTGGTGGATGATTATGCACATCATCCCACCGAGATTATGGCAACCTTGAAAGGCGCAAAGACAGGATGGAAAAGAAGAGTTGTCGTCGTGTTTCAGCCACACCTGTTTTCCCGTACCAGGGATTTTCATGAGGAATTTGGCAAAGTACTTATTGAAGCGGATGTACTGGTGGTGACCGACATATACCCGGCACGGGAGGACCCCATACCCGGCATAACCGGAGAGCTGGTCTGTGAATCCGCCAAAAAGCTGGGGCATAAGAATGCGTTCTATGTTCCCCAAACCAAAGAGGTGGCGTCCTTTTTGAAGAAGATAGTGAAGGAAAATGATATGGTGATCACCATGGGTGCCGGGGACGTGGATAAAATCGGAGAAGAACTTCTAAATTTACTTAAAGGATGATTCTGTGAAGGTGAACCAAGCTTTTCTGATCTTTACTGCAGTCATATTGATATTCAGCGGAGCATATATCTACGCTTGTCACTCTTCTGAGTTCGATGTGGCGGAGATTAAAATAAAAGGAAACAGCAAAGTCACTTCAGATGAGATCAGAGGTAAAGCTGAATTTAGTCTGGGCAAAAACATCTTCAGCCAGAACTTAGAAAGGATTGAAGAAAAATTAAGAGGGGATATAAGAATTAAGGACGTGCAGGCTAAAAGAAGATTACCCCGCTGTATCTTAATTGAGGTGGAAGAGAAGCTGCCGGTTCTCTGGATAAATCTTCCAATAAGTTTTTCAAATCCAGAGAATTGCGGATTTTATGGTTTGTCGATTGATCAGGAGATCATTCCTCTGGATCAGAAAGACTTATACAACGATCTCCCTATAGTGAGCGGGATCGAGATGGAATTGGTGGATAACAAACCAAACCAGATATTGAAACCTTATCAGAGATGGACAAATTTTAAAGTCAAAAAGGCTTTGGAAATTTATAAGACTCTGACTACAATTGATCCCACCTCCGGGAAGCTGTTAGCTGAGATCAACTTAAAAGACATATCCAATTTAACTCTGTATCTTCTGCCCGGGATCAAGGTGATGATGGGATCTGGTGATCTCGAAAGAAAATGGAGGAGAGTGCGGACTATCCTTGCCGGGGAGGAAAGAATTGAAGAGTTTGTATGTCTGGATCTTAGGTTTGACGATCAAGTGGTGCTGACAATATCTTCTGAAAGATTTCCTTCCAGGCAGGTCGATCATACTACGGACAAAGGAAATAAGAACCTTTGAAATAAGAGGCAAGAATGGCGGATGATAACAAAATCGTGGGCTTGGATATCGGGACCACCAAAATAGCAACCATCATTTCGGAGATAGATGATTCGGAGCAACTTAGAATAATTGGAATCGGCACCAGCCCATCAGAAGGGCTCAAAAGAGGGGTGGTGATAAACTTCGAGAAGACCGTGGAATCTATAGCTTCAGCCGTGGAGGATGCGGAGATGATGGCGGGGATGAAGGTGGGCTCTGTCTATGCCGGCATAGCCGGAGATCACATCCGCAGCATCAACAGTCGAGGGGTGATCGCCGTGTCTCGTTCCGATCATGAGATTACCTCCGCAGATGTGAGCAAAGTGATCGAAGCCGCCAAAACCGTTGCCTTGCCCATGGATCGAGAGATCATTCATGTTCTGCCTCAGGAGTTCACCGTGGATGAGCAGTCCGGGATCAAAGATCCGGTTGGAATGGTGGGGGTAAGATTGGAGACTGAAGTTCACATCGTCACCGGTGCTGTCACCTCCGCCCAGAACATCTACCGTAGCGTAAAAAAGGCAGGTCTGGAGGTATGGGACTTGGTGCTTCAACCTCTGGCCTCCAGTTATGCACTCCTCTCTTCAGACGAGGAAGAATTAGGGGTGGCATTGATAGACCTGGGGGGTGGAACCACCGATTTCGCCATCTTCTATGATGGCTCCATCCGGCATACCGGAGTGGTTGGTCTGGGAGGAAAAAACGTGACCAACGATTTAACCATCGGCTTGAGAACACCGATGGATCGGGCGGAGGAACTCAAAAAACGTTACGGCTGTGCCATATCCAGCCTGGTGGATCCGGACGAGATGATCGAGGTGCCCGGGGTGGGTGGAAGAGAGGCCAAACAGATCTCTCGCAGTGTGCTGGCATCCATAATTGAACCCCGGGTGGAGGAGATACTCAGCCTTACCCGGCAAGAGATGAAGAAGAGCAACTTCTTTGATCTTCTGACCGCGGGCATCGTTCTGACCGGCGGAGGCTCCTTGATGCAGGGAATGGTGGAGTTGGCAGAAAAGATATTCGACGTTCCGGTCAGAACCGGAAAACCAAAAGGCTTAAGTGGTCTGGAGGAGATAGCCTCAAGCCCCATCTATTCCACCGGCGTGGGGCTGATCCTGTATGGATGGGAGCAGATGAAGGAAGGAAAGTCAGGTGGTCGTTTGAAGACAAAAGGATTGTTTAGAAAAATGAAAAATATGTTAACTCAATATCTATAAAAATCTCAAAAAGAGGGAGGGTGAAGCCATGTTCTTTGAACTGGACACCAACTATGAGAACTACGCCCGGATGAAGGTAGTGGGCGTGGGTGGCGCAGGCGGAAACGCGGTCAATCGGATGATCGATGCTGGACTTTCCGGAGTGGATTTCATCTCCATAAACACAGATCAGCAGGACCTGGAGAACTGCAAGGCAACCCATCGGGTACAGATCGGGTCTCGCCTCACCAAGGGATTGGGAGCAGGGGCCAGCCCGGAGATCGGCAGAAAGGCAATTGAGGAAGATCGGGATGTGGTGGCAGAATCACTTTTGGGCGCGGACATGATCTTCGTCACCGTCGGAATGGGAGGAGGCACCGGCACCGGTGCCTGTCCCGTTGTAGCAGAGCTGGCCAAAGATCAGGGAGCCTTAACCATCGGGATCATCACCAAACCTTTTGAGTTCGAGGGAAAAAAGAGGATGAACCGTGCCCTTATGGGACTCGAAGAGCTAAAGGATAAGGTGGATACATTGATCATAATTCCCAATCAAAAGCTTTTAAACTTAGCCACTCCGGATACCAAACTCACCGAAGCTTTCAGGATGGCGGATGAGGTTTTGCTTCAGGCCACCAAGGGGATTTCCGATCTTATCACTGTCCCCGGTCTGATTAATCTGGATTTTGCAGATGTTAAGACGGTGATGGCGGAGATGGGGGACGCCCTGATGGGCATCGGATACGGAACCGGAGAGAACCGAGCCAAAGAAGCTGCCACCCAGGCTATCTCCAGTCCTCTTCTGGATAATGTTTCCATAAACGGAGCCAAGTCGGTGTTGATCAACATCACCGGGAACAGCAACATGAGCCTTCTGGAGGTGAACGAAGCCGCCAGCCTGATAACTGAGGCGGCAGGAGCGGACGCCAATATCATCTTCGGAGCGGTCCTTAATGAGAACTTAGACGACGAGATAAGGGTGACCGTAATTGCCACCGGGTTCGGCAATGATTTGAAAAACGTAGAAACGGAATCCGCATCGGATCTGTTCTCTTCCCGCAAACTGGTTTTCGAAAAGAACTCGACGAAATACAAAGAGCCTGTTGGTGAACCTCACAAGGTTTCCGAGAGAAGCAAGGTCAAATCATACCATACAGATGACTGGGAGGTTCCCACCTTTTTAAGAAAGCAAAACGGAGGCTGAAGTCGATCTATCTGACCCTCATTATCGCCACGGATTCGTCCTGAAGGACTAGTTTTGTAGGTCAAGCATGGCGTAGCCTGCTTGATCCATATGGATCAACCAGCCCTTTGGGCATGGTTGACCTACATGACTGCTTCACTACGGCTATAGAGAAAAGAAAAAAATGGGCAGACGCTCACCCGTCTGGTTGGTGGATACCATGTGTTCATACCTGTCCATGATCCCCAAAAAACCATTGACAAACTGAGAATTTTTGTTAAATTAAATTCAGAAGGTATGATTGGTTTAAGTCAACCGTAGCTTGGAAGAAGGAAGTTTTTTTCGCTTGATCATGAGATTCCCGTCTGCAGAGACCGATAATTCATGGGATACCGATGTTTATCGAAGTTTCCCGGCCATTACCAGAGTAGTGGAAGGTTTCCCGAATTGGTAAGTGTTGTGTGTGAGGTCTCTGAAAAAGTGCCAGGGTTCGGCGGGCTAAGAGCCCGCCCTACGCGGTTGGGTATTAAATAACAATGACTTAGACCCGCGTAGGCGCAATAGTGTTGCGTTAATCATAGCTGTATAGGTAAACATTCTGATAATGGAAGTTAAGAGGGGTTAGAAGGTATAGGTAAGGCTTCCTGCTAAACCCTAACCCCCTGTTGTCCCCTTCAGGGTGAACCCTTCAGGGTGAACCCCTTATCAAGG
>JAGMFA010000133.1 GCA_023127875.1 Candidatus Zixiibacteriota bacterium | reverse complement strand
ACATTGAGGCGATGAAATGCTCCTCTGATCTGAGCACAGTTTCCTATTAAAGAGGAATCCAAAATCGAGTTCTCCACGCAAGCTTGCTCTCCAATTATCGAATTCTTAATTATGGAGTTCTTTAGGGTAACTTTTTCCCCTATGGAAACATTTGGGCCCAGAATACAATTTTGCACTTTAGCTGATCTGGCAACAAAAACCGGAGGGATAACTACTGAATCCTTAAGCTTTCTTACCTGCTTCACCTTTGTCAGAAGCTGTCTGTTGGTTTCAAGCAAAGTCTCCGGCTTTCCACAATCATACCATCCCGTTATATCAAAGGTTTTAAACTTTACTCCTCTGTCGATCATCAACTGTAAGGCATCAGTTAACTGATATTCGTTCTTGGTCGTTATTTTTTTTGAGATTATCTCGCTTAAGCTCTCTTTGAGCATGCGGGTGCTTTTGAAGTAATACACCCCCACCACGGCTAAATTGGTGGTGGGCACCTCCGGCTTCTCAATCACTTTCTTGACAAACTTTCCTTTCATCTCCACTATGCCGAAGCGTCGCGGATCTGCCACCTTCTTTACACCCAAGGCATCATATTTTCCTCTGATCACTGGAAGAAGGTCTGCTTCGAAGACCGTATCTCCCAAAATTATCAAAACTGGCTCATCGTCCTTCATCTCCGGCGATGCCATATTGATAGCATATCCCAATCCTTTGAGTTTTTTTTGTTCTATAAATTTACATTTGAATTTATAATTCTTCTTGACATACTCCACAACTTGATCGCCTAAAAAACCGATTATCAACACCACCTCATCTGGCTTCAGTTGCCCAACGATGTCCAGAATATGCGCCAAGATCGGCTTTCCGGCTACATGAAGAAGAACCTTGGGAACGCTGTATGTATGAGGTCTGAGTCTGGTCCCGATTCCGGCTACTGGAATTATCACCTTCATCTTGATTTTCCTTTTTGCTCAAAAGTTGGTCAGATCAAGAAAAACAATTTAAAGTTTTTCCTACAGTTGTCAACTTTTATTTTTCGGAGTTTGGAAATACACAGGTGATGGTATAGCCTACCTGTCCGTTATCTCGGATGAAAGAAGGACGATTTACGTATAGAATTGAAATTTCTTGCCTTTTCGTTTTAGTTTTTTATATTTTATCCGAGCCGGTCAATCAAATGCGAAAATTTGGGTAACAGTGAAGTTATGGTTTTGAGTTTGTTATTCTTTAGCGTTAGCGTAGCATTTCGAAACCTGAAGTAACCGAATACGTAAGAGATATTAGACACTGTGTTAAAACGGAGGAATTATGTTCAACATAAGCAAACTTGAAATCCTGATGTTTGTCCTTACCACAATCCTTGTGCTTTTGATCTTCGACTCATCTTCTGGAACACAATTTAAAGCTGTGGATAATTTCTTCTTTCCGGATACTGCCATCATCCACGATGATCTGGTAATTACCGGAGGAAATATCAAGCTGGATGGGATAATTGAGGGAGACTTAATCTCCGCCTCCCGGTCTTTAGTTCAAAACGGATTAATCCTGGGAAGCTTGAATTCGGCAGCACAAAATTTGGACGTATTAGGAGAGGTTAAGGGGAGCGTAAGAGCTTTTGCTCAGAACATCAATGTCAATGGAAAACTGGACCGAAACCTGATCGCTTTTGGCTATGCGGTAGATGTTAAACCCGGCGCAGAAATCGAGAAGGACATCACCGTCTTCTGCGGAAAAATGACCCTGCATGGCAAGTTGGGGGGGAGTCTAAAAGGCTCTGTGGGCGAATTGATTATCTCCGGAGTTGTAAATGGGAACGTCTTGGTCAAGGCAGAAAAAATCACCCTCATGCCCACCGCCAGAATCGAAGGGGATTTCAAATACAAAAGCAAAAAGGAAGCTAAGATCGAATCGGGAGCACAAGTGTCTGGAGAAACCGTCTGGACTGAAGTAGATACTGAAAAGGAGAAAAAGCCCAAAAGCATATTTACGGGAAAACCCTTAATCCCAGAGATGCTCTTTCTGCTGGCGTTAATGGTCACCGGAGTTCTCTTAACTCTCGTCTTCAAGAAGAACGCATATCAAGCCAAGAAGGTGATCGGAGACTCATTCTTGAAAAGTTTGGGCTTGGGCTTTGTATTTATGGTTTGTATCCCAATTGCCATCCTCATCTTGATGGTGACCATAATCGGTATACCCATTGCGATCATAGCTATCTCTGCTTACGCCATCTTAATCTACATTGCCAAAATTCCGGTGGCAACCTTTGTGGGAGAGAAGATCATAAAGATTTTAGGAAAACAGGGAGAGCCATCTATTATTTGGTCCATGCTTCTGGGGCTGGTGGTCTTAACCCTTCTTTTGAATATCCCCTATCTGGAGTGGCCCATTTATTTTGTTGTCCTTTTCACCGGTTTTGGCGCCATAATAAGTTCCCAGCGACGCTCCGCCAGCTAATGAATTGTCCGAGACATTGTAGGGGCGATTCATGAATCGCCCCTACGGAATCTTTTAAAAGACTTGCTGAATAGGGATGTAGAGGTGGAGCTTCAGTTCCACCCCTACAGTTGATTCTTAATTTTTGTTGGGGCGGGGGTCGAACCGTCGACCCTTCACCTCCTACAGACAGGGGTGCAACCCCTGTCCGAACATGAGGGGCTTCAAGCAAAAGAGGCGGCCGATGCCCATCGGATCGATTCCTCCCCAAACTTATCTCTTATTTTGTCCATGACCGAATAAGCTTTTTTCCTTTTGTCTATATATTCCACAAAAGGAAGGGACATCTGCTGGGACTGCTCATCTTTTATAAGATGGGATACGCTCACCCCCAGAAGCCTCACTCTTCTTATTCCTGATCCAATATCAAGTGCAAGCGTCTGAGCTACCCTCAAGATAACGTGTTCGGAGTCAGTAGGAGGTGCAATGGTCTCTGATCGGGTAAAACTTACAAAGTCTGAGTATCGCACTCTCAGGGTGATGGTTCGCCCCACAAACCTCTTTTCTCTGAGTCTTCTTGCCACCATGCCACAGAGAGCCAGAAGCACAGAGTTAATCTCTTCTGGGTCACTGATATCCTCAGGCAGGGTGCGTTCATGTCCCATCGACTTCTCCGTTATACTTTGAGAAATCACCTGGGAGTAGTCAATTCCGTTGGCAATAAGATGAAGCCATTCTCCATTCTTCCCGAACTTTCTCTTCAGAACCTCCACCGGATATGAGGCAAGCTCTCCCAAAGTATGAATACCCAAGCTGGAGAGGATCTTCGCGGTCTTATCCCCTATGCCCCACAGTTTGGTCACCTCCAGAGGATTCAATATCTGCTTTACTTTATCCTTGGGAATAAGGGTTAAGCCATCCGGCTTGTTCAAGGAGGAGGCTAACTTAGCCAGAAGCTTATTGGAGGCAATGCCCACCGAACAGGAAAGTCCTAGTTGCCTTTTGATCTTCTCCTTCAATTTCTTTGCCAGCTGAGTAGGCGGTCCAAATAGCCTCTCACATCCGGTTATATCCAGAAAAGCTTCGTCTATGGAATAGGGTTCCACCTGGGGGGTGAATTGATAGAAAATCCTCATAGCACGGGAGGACATATATTCATATTTATCCCCGTATGTTCCAATAAGGAAGACCGCGTGAGGACATAGTCTTTTGGCGGTGAGTAACGGCATTCCCGCTTTTATCCCATATTCTCTGGCGGCATAAGAGGCGGCGGTAACCACCCCATGCCTTTTTTGTGGATCTCCTCCCACCACCACCGGCTTTCCTACTAGCCAGGGGCGTTCTTTTTGTTCCACCGAGGCGAAGAAGGCATCCATATCCACATGCAGGATCACCGGCTCCTTTCGGGTATATCCACAGGATCCAAATTCGGATTGAAATTGGACTTTGTTCATACCAGGTGAAGTCGAGTATTCATTAATTCCATCTGATTTATGTTTTCCAGACCTTGTAATCATCATCGGATCTTTATTCCACCCAAATCTTATTCAAAAACCATTCCGTGGTTCTCTCCTTATAGGAGAGCTGGCAAAATTGGGAATTTTCATCAATCACCGCATAATGCCTTATCCTAAATTCTCCCTCATTGGTTCTCCACCAGCCGGTTATTTTGGCTACCTTTATCACCCTCCCATTCCATCTGAAACGGACGGGAACCATCCTCCCTTTTTGGAACACCACCATCACCTCAATTGGTTGGTTTATCTCCTGATCCATGGCTGGCAAACTCAATAAGGTTATTTACCAGAAAGAAATTTGATTTAGAAACCTTCTGGACGTGTTGAAAAAAATTCTATCGGCAGGGCTAAATGCCCTGCCCTATGCGTAATAGAGTGTCGTTCGCCATAGGGGCGGGAATCTTCGTATGAATGTGCGTATGCACTCATACGAGCATACGCACATCCCGCCCAAAATCTTATTTATGTTTTCCCCACCACAGCCAAAACGTAGTTGTCTGTATCCAGATATTTTTCTGCGGCATCTTTGACCTGGTCAATGGTTACTTTTCTCAGGCTTTCAATATATTTATCATCATAATCATAGCCTGCGCCTCTGAATTCGTTCACCGCCATATAGTAGGCTTGGTTTATGCGGGAAAGGCGGTAGAAAAACATGCGCCCCCATATTCCATTTTTTGCCTTGTCCAATTCTTCCGGAGTAACTTCTTCTTCTTTGATCTTTTTCATCTCACCCAAAATTCCGTCCAGTGCCTCTTGATAATTCTGAGGTCTGGTTCCTATTGATGCTATAAACCAACCGAAATCTTTCTCAAAACGAATGGATGAACCAACTGAGTAAGCCAAGCCCTTTACCTCCCTCAAATTCAAACCCAAACGGGAGGAAAGAATTGAGTTCAGCAGCGCCAGAGCTGGTGCATCAGGGGATTGTATTCCCGGCATGGGATGACCCAGATAAATATAAACTTGTTCCTTCTCCATCTCTTTTTCTGCCTTCAAAGGAGAAGAAAGAGGATTTGGTGCAGGAATTTGAGGTTCGGGGAAATCGACTCTCGCCATATTGCCAAAAGCATTTTTAATCTTATCCATCATCTGGTCTGCTGGCATATTTGTGCAAACGGTTATGATTATATTATTGGAAGAGTAAAATCTTTTGTGAAATTCGATCAAATCATCGCGAGTTATTGCACCCATGCTTCGAGGATCTCCCATGATTGGCTTTCCATAAGGGTGGTCTTTTCCGCCAGAGGCGGATCTGTCTATGACAGAAAAGAGCGTGGCGTAGAAGAGATTTCTGCAGGTCTGGCGCGTGCTCCCCTTTGCCCTTCCCAAAAGGCTCACCATCTCCTTTTGGGTTTTCCCTATTTCCTCTTCGGGGAAATTTGAATTGATAACCAGGTCTGATAGAAGCTCTATTCCCTTGTCAGTATATTCATCAATGGTCTGAAACTTGATGAAGGTGAAAGAGTGGGTGGTATAAACGTCATCATAAGGTATCCAGGGAATGTCCACCAGAGTGATCTCCGCTCCGATGTTTGCCAAATCCTTGGCGATCTGTTCAGCCGAACGAGAGGTGGTCCCTTTAAGCAACATCCTGTTGGTGAAATCAGCTATGCCGGTCTTCCCGTCAGGCTCCATGGCAGACCTGTTTTTTCCCAGGATATTTATGCCCAAAACCTTTGAGTCGGGATTGCTTTTCACTATCACGGTAAGTCCATTGGAAAATATCTCCTTTTTGTAAATGCT
>JAGMFA010000132.1 GCA_023127875.1 Candidatus Zixiibacteriota bacterium | reverse complement strand
GGGTTTTTCAACAGTCCCTTTAGGCAGACCTTTGGTCCCGCCAAAGGCGGGACACTCCAAAGTCTAACGGTCAAGCTGAGGTCGTAGATCCCGCTTCGGCGGGATTTGACACTCCACTAAACCGTTTTCACGTTTTGCTTTTTCAGAGATCACATAAAAAAGACTTGACAGCATTTTGTAAATTTGTTATATAGCAACGATTTATAACTCTGCTCGCTGGTTTTAGAAGCCAGAATGTTCGATCGGATAGATTCTTGGGCTTCTTTGTTGGGTCTGGAGGCAAAAATGAAAAAAAGAAAGTTTTTTCTTTTATTTTTAATTTTCATCTTCTTCTTAACTGGTTGTTCCAAAAGCCTGATTAAACCAAGGGTGGTAAATCCACCCCCTCAGGTAGAATCATTATCGGGAGAACCCACAAAAGGGGTGTTTGATTCCAGCCTTTCTGAGGAGGTCACCCCCAGAGACGAATTCGAGGAAGTGGAACTACACTATGCTAGGGGAGTGGCCGCCAATCAGGAAGGAAGGTGGCTGGAGGCTCAGGATCACTTTGAAGAGGCTTTAGAGCTTTTGGCAAATCTGGATATTGAAGAGGGTGACTCTTTAAGAGAACTCAAATTCGAAAAACTTCTAAACGAGATAGCTGAAGACTACAAGATCACCCTGCTGGGACTGGGGGTTCTTTCCGGTGAAAGCTCCATCTCGGCATTCCTGCAGAGGTTTCAGGATATAGAGAACTTCAAAGCCCTCCAAAAGGGAACGGTTGAAAAGATTGAACCTGTAAGTGAGGAAGTCACCTATGATATGCCCATTGAATGGAACCAGAGGGTGGAGAATTCCATTATCTATTTCCAGACCGTAGCAAGGGAAGCCATCGAGACCTATTTAAAAAGGTCAGGCAAATACAAAGATCTAATGCAGAGCATACTTCGTGAAAAGGGACTGCCGGAGGATTTGGTGTGGCTGTGTCTGGTGGAGAGTGGATTTAACCCTAAAGCCTATTCCTGGGCGCGAGCAGTAGGGCCTTGGCAGTTCATCGCCTCCACCGGAAGGAAATATGGCTTGAGGCGAAACTGGTGGTATGATGAGAGGAGAGATTTTGTTAAATCCACTTACGCCGCCTGCGATTATCTCACCTTCCTTTACAACAAGTTCAAGTCCTGGCCACTTGCTCTTGCAGGTTACAACGGGGGGGAGGGAAGAGTAGGAAAGGCTATAAAGAAACATAAGACCAACAACTTCTGGAAGCTGAAATTAAATAGGCAAACTGCCAACTATGTACCTCTATATATGGCCGCCACCATTATCGCTAAAGAACCCGAAAGATATGGCTTTGATGTAGAATATGATGAGCCAATTCGGTTCGATGAGGTGATGGTCAACCAGCCGGTGGATTTGAAGAAAGTTGCCAGAAGTTTGGGGAGTTCCTTTGCTATACTAAAACAGCTTAATCCTGAGCTTCGACGAGGGGTTACCCCACCCAATTATCCGGGATATCAGCTTAGAATTCCTGCGGGCACCAAAAAACTCTTTGCCCAGAAATTCAAAGGCTATAATGCAAAAACCAGCGGACTATTTGTGGAACATAAGGTCAGGAAGGGGCAGACGCTTTCCCATCTTTCTCATAGATATGGGGTACCTATCTCCGCAATAATGGAATTGAATGGGTTAACCAATAAACATCGCTTAAGCATCGGGCAGCGCTTGATCATCCCCTCTAACAAACGGATTGCAGAGAAAAGTGCTTCCAAGGTTAGCTCAAAAAAAGGTAAAAAGGAGAGAAGCGGTTCCTACGCATATACGGTAAAAAAAGGTGATACCCTCTCCAAATTAGCTTTGAAATTCAATACCACTCCTGGCGAGATAAAACGAGTGAATGGGTTAAAGAACCCCCATCGAATAAGTCTAGGACAAAAGCTAAGGATTCCTGAAACAAACTTGAGCTCAGGTGGGCTTTTTAAAGAGCATATAGTCAAAAGAGGAGAAAACCTATCGTATCTCGCAAAAAAGTATGGAATATCTGTGTCGGCTATTATGGCGGCCAATCATCTGACTAGCAAACATATCCTGAAAATCGGGCAACGTCTTCTAATCCCTGCTTCTTCGGATGTAACTTTGCGAACTTACATTGTTAAAAAGGGTGACACCGTCTCTGATTTAGCTCTCAGGTTCGGGAGTAATACAGGCGAAATCAAGAAACTGAATGGTTTGACCAATCCACATTCTATCAAAAAGGGACAGAAGCTGAAAATCCCCACAAGAAATGGAGGTGGCGGAAAAGAAGGGACAGACGGAAGATGGATCATCTATGTGGTCAAAAGGGGAGATTCGCTATGGGAAATAGCGAAGGCTTTTGGAGTTTTGATGGAGAAACTGATTCGGTGGAATAATCTGGTTACGCCTTCAAGGCTCCAGGTTGGTGATGAGATCAGAATATTTCGCACAAATTAACACATGTTTTAACTTGTTGTTTCGTATGCCCTTATTGGATTTGATTCAACAGCTCTACCCCGGAGGGAAAAAAGGTGGCAAAGAAAAGTGACGTGGTGATTGCAGTTATAATTGTGGTCAGTTTCTTGCTCATCTCATTTTTGACTCTCTTTGCTTTCATCGGACTTTCCGGTGAAGGATCGTTGCTCTGGACCGGTATGGGCAAAAGGGTGGCAATAGTGGATGTGCACGGTGTGATCCAGAATTCGTCCGAGGTGATCAGACAGCTGAGGAAATATGCAAAGGATGGCTCGGTTCCAGCGGTGGTGGTGCATATCGATAGCCCTGGGGGAGGAGCGGCTCCTTCTCAGGAAATCTACGAGGAGATTAACAAACTAAGGAAAAAAGGGAAAAAAGTGGTAGCCTCCATGGGGAGTATAGGTGCCTCAGGTGGCTACTACGTTGCCTGTGCCGCTGATACCATCGTGGCTAATCCTGCCACTTTAACCGGAAGCATCGGGGTCATCTTTCAGTTTCCAGTAGCTGAGGAGTTATTCAAAAAGATCGGGATCAAGTTTGAGGTGGTAAAAAAGGGAGAAATCAAGGATGTGGGTTCCATAGACAGATCCATGACCAAAAGGGAGAGAGAATCCTTGCAGTCAGTGGTTGACGACACTTATGAGCAGTTCGTAGAGGTGGTGGTAGAAAGCAGAGGGGTGGAAAAGGAAGATGTTTTGAAAATCGCCGATGGAAGTGTCTTCACCGGAAGACAGGCAAGAGCGCTTGGGCTGGTAGATGAGCTGGGCAACTTACAGGATGCCATAAAAATTGCCGGGGAGATGGTGGGAATAAAAGAATTTCCCAAAACCGTCAAAGAGAGAATGAAGAAAATCTCTTGGTTTGACCTTTTGACTCAAAAAGTGAATGACCTTTTAGAGTTGGATGAAAGTGAAAAGTTGATGCCGAAATTAGAGTATATCTTCAAGTGAGTTTAACTCAAAAAGAGGATTCTGATTGATTTAGGGATTTGGGTCTCATCCCTGAAGTTTTCTGGTTCATCAGTAAGGATTTGGTATTTTCGGAGTTTTTCTTTATTGATTATTGGAATATTACTGGTTCCGCGTAGCCAAGCCTTAATGGCTTGGCTGGCAAGCCGTGAAGGCTTGCCTACGCGCTTATTGGAATTTTCGGTTTTAACTAACAAGCTTTCTTAGTTTAAACAACTGAGCAAGATGCCAATTTACGAATATACATGTCAACATTGCAATACCAAATTTGAGATTCTTCAGAGAACCAGTCAAGACGAAAAACCGGCTTGTCCGAAGTGTGGAGCAAAAGAGGTTAAAAAAATCTTCTCCCTCTTTGGCTTCTCATCTGGAGGAAGATTTGTCTCTTCTTCCACCGAAGGGGCAAGTTGTTCCACCTGCAGTGTGCGAAACTGCAGCAGTTGCAGATAAGAAGAAAAATCTGATTTGACATATGGATCAGAAAACAAAGATGTGGTTTCAAAAATTTATTAGAGGAGGTGTTACATGACCAAAGCGGATTTGGTTGAGGCGGTGGTTGAAAAGACCGGTCTTACCCGAACCGACGTGGCAGTGGTGGTGGACAAGTTTTTGGAGGCGATAAAGGAAACTTTAGAGAGCGGTAAGAATATCGAGATCAGAGGATTCGGAACTTTCAAGATCAAGGAGAGAAAAGCGCGAAAGGCGCGCAACCCCAGAACCGGTGAGGAGGTGCCGGTTCCTGATCGAAAGGTGCCGGTGTTCAAGCCCTCCAACGAGTTTAAAACTTTAATCACCAGGCTTCCCCTTGAATAAACCGCTTGTTATTTTAAATCAAACTAATAGATGGAGATAGTATGCCGTGTGGAAGGAAGCGAAAAAGAAGTAAGATTAAAACGCATAAAAGGAAAAAGAAGCTTAGAGCCGACCGACACAAAAAGAAACCGCGCTAAGCTTTGAAGCAATATCGGATAAATGATCTTTGTGCTCGCCGATACCCATGTTCCCAAAAGGATGGCAAAGCTTCCCCAAAGGTTTTTAGACCGGATCAAATCGAATGATATAATTTTTCATGCTGGTGACTTTGTCTGTTGGGAAGTTTTTCAAAGACTCAAAACCTTAGCAACACTTCATGCGGTTTTTGGAAACATGGATGATGCAAAGCTAAGAAAGCTTCTTCCTGAAAAGAAAGCGGTGGAAGTGCAGGGTAAGAAAATCGGATTGTGTCATGGATCTGGCTCTCCCTTCAAATTAGGTGAAAGGTTATATCAAGAGTTGGGGGAAAGATGCGATGTGCTGATCTTTGGACATTCTCACGTTCCTTACAATCGAAAGCTCGATAAAACCCTGCTTTTTAATCCGGGAAGCCTTTTAAGGAAACGTGACGCCTCCTTTCACCGCTACCTACGGGGTTCTCACCATTGAGGACAACGAGGTATGGGCTGAGATTCTTGAGCTAAAGTGAAAGTCCACCAGTAAGAAAAGTAATCACCTTGGGCTGATGGCATATGTTTTGAACGAGTTACTGTTAACTGTAGACCGTGAACTGTAAACTGAACATTCCTGCCCCTGTAGCTCAGTTGGATAGAGCAGCGGCCTCCGGAGCCGCGTGCACCCGTTCGAGTCGGGTCAGGGGTATTTAAGGCGGTTCACAGTTGACGGTTCACAGTTCACCGTAAAACCAAAAACCTAAACGGGGAACTAAATGTGGTAGCCGCAGGTCAGTTGACTTCCTATGGATCCAAATGGACAAATGAGCTTTAGCCTGCGAAATGGAAGGTGAAAAAAAGCGTTGTCTTTCCACCTTTCGTTCGCGTGACAGCGCAGCAATAAGATTGGGGGCATTAACAACCAAACGCTTAGTTTGAGGATATGGTAAGCCTATGAAGTGGAGCCAGACATACATACCAACCTTAAGGGACGATCCGGCGGAAGCGGAGATAGTCAGCCACAGGCTATTGGTTCGGGCGGGGTATATAAGGAAGTTGGCCGCAGGGGTATATAATTATCTCCCTTTGATGCAACGAGTGTTACTGAAGGTTACCGAGATCGTTCGGCAGGAGATGAATGCCGCCGGCGCTCAGGAGATATTGATGCCGGTGCTGCATCCGGCAGAGCTTTGGCAGCAGAGTGGAAGATGGCAAACTATCGGTAAGGAGTTAATGAGAACTAAAGATCGGCATGATCGGAATCTGGTTTTGGGGGGGACTCATGAGGAAGTGGTTACATCTCTGATCAAAGGGGAACTCAAATCCTACCGCCAA
>JAGMFA010000131.1 GCA_023127875.1 Candidatus Zixiibacteriota bacterium | reverse complement strand
CACCCTGAAGGGCATTTAGCCCTGCTAATAGGGTTTTTCAACAGCTCCTGAAGACAGCGGTCACCAACCCTACTCCTGTTCATAAAACTTCTGGAAATATCCAGGAGAAAACTAACTAAAGCTAACCAGACTTTCTTCCTTCTTTTATTTAAGAAATCGGTTGGTCTAAATATGTTGTGATAAAAGCGGGGCAAGAACGGATAGGTTTCTGTCGCAAGAATTTGCGAGTTGGTTAAAAATATGCGTGATAAGAAAGTGCCTCTGTGAGTTTAACATGAACTACATTCTTTGATCGCAACTTTCTGCGAGCACAGCAGTAAGAGACAGGAGAAGAGGTGGGCAATACTATGTAGACATTCAGGCATCTCTCTATTATACAACGCGTTACATTTTTTCGGTTTCTTTTGGGTCCTTTTTTGAAACTGGCACGGTTTTTACTTATTAATTATAATGTAGAAGTTTCCTCCTTCTTCAAGTTTTTATATAAATTTCTCAAGCCTGCGTTAGAGAAGAGCGCGGGCTTGAGTTTTATGTTCCTTTTTTGAAATGAAGTATTGACCCAGAATCATAATGATAAAAGAGGGCTTTCCGATCCAGCGCTTACCACCCCACGATCTCCAGATCGGCATATTTTGCCAGAAGTTTTTTCTTAATTCCTTGGCTGAAGATAATAGTCAGCGTCAGGTTTTCGTCTGCACCTTCCCGGTGAACAATTTCTCCTTCGCCCCAGTGAGAATGAATCACCCGGGTGCCCACCTGCAGCATGGAGTCATGGGTAGTGGCTGATTGGGGCAAGAAAGACTCTACCCGGTCTAAATCAACTTTGGGAAAGGATTCCTTCTTATAAAAGATATGGTCCTCTATCTTCAAAAGCTTCTGCGGCACCTCGTCCAAAAATCTAGACTCAAAATTTACCATATCCGCAAATCGCCGGCGATGGCGGGCGTAAGATAAGAACAATTTCTCCTTCGCTCGGGTCATTCCCACATAGAAAAGTCTCCTTTCCTCCTCCAGATCAGATGGGTTTTCCATCGAACGGGATAAGGGGAATAGACCTTCCTCCAGTCCAGTGATGAAAACCACCTGAAATTCCAGCCCCTTGACCGCATGCAAGGTCATAAGTGTAACCGCATCTTTGGTTTTGTCCCACATATCTATGTCGGTGATGAGAGAAACCTCTTCTAAGAAACCCTCTAAAGAAGGATGCTCCGATCTCTCTTTAAATTCAGATGTGGCGCTGATTAACTCCTTTATGTTCTCTATTCTGCTCTCCGCCTCGATTGTTCGTTCTTTCTTAAGTTCATCCAGATAGCCGGTTTTCTCGGTTACCAATTCAGTAAGCTCATCAATATCTAATTTAGTCTTGAGCGTAGAGAATTTGTCTAGCATCTTAGAGAAATCACCTATGGCGTTCTTAAGTCTGGGTGAGATTTCATCGATCATATCTATGTGTCCTATTCCCTCCAAGAGACTTACGTTCTTTCTCAAGCAGTAATTCTCTATCTTTGAGATGGTCTTGACTCCGATCCCTCTGGCTGGCACATTGATAATTCTTTTCAGGCTCAAATTATCCTGAGGGTTTACCAAAACCTTAAGATAAGCCATTAGGTCTTTTATCTCTTTGCGCTCATAGAATCTTACTCCCCCAACTATCACGTAAGGGATGCCGTTGTCTCTGAGTTTCTGTTCTAACACACGCGATTGAGCATTGGTGCGGTAAAGGATAACAAAATCGGATCGGGAATAGTTGTTTGAGTGAATCTGATACTGGATTTGTTTCACTAAAGCTTCCGCCTCCAGGTGTTCGTTTTCCAGAATCAAAAGGCTAACCTTTTCCCCTCCTTTGATCTGGGTATAAAGAGTCTTTCCTTTTCGGCTTTGGTTGTTCTTTACCACCGCCCCTGCCGCATCCAAAATCACTTGGGTGGAACGATAGTTTTGCTCCAGCTTTATCACTTCGGCGTCCGGATAATCTTTTTCAAAATTGAGTATGTTATTGATATCTGCTCCCCGCCAACCATAGATGGACTGATCCTCATCTCCTACCACGCAAAGCTCTCGACCTTTTGATGCCAGAAGATTTACCAGCACATATTGAGCATGGTTGGTATCCTGATATTCATCTACCAGTATATGATGAAATTTATTCTGATATCTTTCTAAGACCTCAGGTTGGCTGGTGAAAAGCTCAACCGTTTTCATTATCAAATCATCGAAATCAAAGGCATTTGCCTCCTCTAATTTTTTTTGATAAAGCTTATAGACTCTTGCCACATTTTCTTCAAAGAAATCTCTGGCTTGTGAAGAAAAATCCTGCCAGGTGATCACCCTGTCTTTGGCTGAGGAGATATGGCTTCCGATAGCATCCGGGGAAAACTTCTTTGAGGAGATATCAAGTTCCTCCATACACTTCTTTATAACCGATCTTTGATCATCCTGGTCATAGATACTGAAATTGCTGGTGTAACCTAAAAGATTCGCCTCCCTTCTTAAGATTTTTGCACACCAGGAATGGAATGTGCTCACCCACACACCAGTGCCAGCCTTGCCCAAAAGCCTCTCCACCCTCTCTTTCATCTCACCTGCCGCTTTATTAGTAAAGGTCACAGCCAAGATCTTCCATGGGTTGATTTTATTAACCCCGATCAGATATGCGATGCGATATGTCAGCACCCTGGTTTTCCCACTGCCTGCTCCAGCCAAGACCAAAAGCGGACCAGAGGTGTAAGTAACAGCCTCTCTCTGGGCGGGATTCAAATCTTTCAAAAAGTCAATCTCCATTTTTCTCGTTGAGTTCTCTGTGAATGAAATTCAAATTCACCTGAATTATTACCTCTTCAGAACTCCCCTAAACTTTCTCGTAATATAATAATAAAAAGAGCACGTCTTTCAAAGCAGTTTTAAAAGGTCGGTAAAGGCAGACGTCACAAGTTACCTGTTGACCAGGAGTGTCAAATCCCGCCAAAGCGGGCGGACGCCCCCAGACAGGAGGGCCTACGCCCCCGTCTGGGCGTTCGCTCGCCCGTCTGGGCGTGATCTATGACTTTAGCTTGACCAATAGACTTTGGAGTGTCCCGCCTTTGGCGGGACTAAAGGGCTTGTTGAAAAAGCCACACTCAGGGGCGGGATGACAAAGAACCCCATACGGGAGCGTCCGCTCGTCTGGGAATTCCCGCCCGATGGGAGACAATCACTTATCATCCATAGGGCAGGGCATTTAGCCCTGCCGAAAGGGTTTTTTAACAGTCCCCAAAGGTCTGCCCAAAGACAGAGGCCACAAGTTGTATGTTGGTGAATACTCCAATTTGTCATCTTCAAATTAATTTTTCGAAAGACCTCAATAAAAAAACTTGACAAAAACGTATTGCTTCGGTTAGATTGAATCAAGTTTACATTTGAACTATTATAACCGGACACGTTAACAAAGGAAAAAAATGAAAATCAAAAAAATAATAGGGATTGAGCCAGCACCCCCCGGGTTTCATGTTTTCAGTGCATTCAAGCTTCCCCGTCTGGGTCTGCCTATTATAGGCACCATCCTGAGAGATAAGGGATACTTAGTTAAGCTATTTTGCCAGGACATCGCTCCCATCGATTGGGCTGAGGTCTTATCCGCAGATATGGTGATGCTCTCCACCATCACCAGCACTGCTCCAGAGGCTTATCATATCGCCAAAAAGATAAAGGAGAAGGCACGGGTTTTAGGAAAAGACATCCCCATCGTGATGGGGGGGGCGCACGTCACCTTTATGGCTGAAGAGGCATTGGATAACTATACAGACTTCGTGGTAAGAAAAGAAGGTGAACAGACGATTCTAGAGCTTTTATCCTGGTTAGAAAACGGAAATGATGCTTCCTCTATTTCCAAAATTCTAGGGCTATCCTACAAGATAGGGTCGCGGATGTACCATAACGACGAAAGACCGTATTTAATAGATCAGGATAGTCTTCCCACCCCGGAGCTCTCGCTGATAGAAGGCTGGAAAGACCCGACCATATTTCCGGTTTTGGCTTCGCGGGGATGTCCCTTCGACTGTACCTTCTGTTCGGTCACCAAGATGTTCGGACACAGATACCGAACTCGGAGTCCGGAGAAAGTGCTGGAGGATATAAGATATTATCACCGGCTATATCCCAGAGCATGGATGTTTTTTTACGACGATAATTTCGATGCTGATAAAAAGAGAACCAAAAGGCTTCTCCGGTTGATGCTTGAAAATGATCTGCACATCTCCTGGACCGCCCAGAGCCGACTGGATGTGGTAAGGGATAAGGAGCTTCTGGAACTGATGCAAAAGGCCGGCTGTAAGGTTCTGTACATCGGGTTAGAATCGGTCAATCCTCAAACCTTAATAGAATATAACAAACGCCAAACCGTGGAGCAGATGGAAGAGGCTATAAAAACTTTACATCAATACAAAATCAAAGTTCACGGGATGTTTGTCCTGGGTGGAGAAGCGGATAATAGAGACACGGTGATGCAGACGGTAAGGACTGCCATCAAATGGAAGATCGATACGGTGCAGATGGTGATTTTGACCCCTCTCCCGGGAACCCCGCTATATGACAATCTGGTCTCAGAAAATCGGATAACCTCTTTCGACTGGAGTCAATATGATGGACATCACGTGGTATATAAGCCTAACAAGATGTCGGTATGGGAACTTCAGTTTGGGGTGATGTTGGAGGCTATGCCCAAGTTTTACTCGCTGTGGCAGGCGATCAAACCCGCGGTCAAGTTCAAATTCAAAAACTTTCAACATCGACTCTATGGTCATTGGATGCTCATCAAATGGAAGGTGCACAACAGTCGCTACTTAGATGAGGTAAAGGCTTTCTCCTCTAAATTAATTAGCAAAGAAAAGACCAAACAACTGGTTAAGCAGTTGTAGGTCAAGCATGGCGGAGCCTGCTTGACAAAAAATAGATATTTTATTAACCAAAGTCCGTAGGTCAGGTGCCCTGTGCACCTGACAAGAAGATGTCAAGGCCACACAAGGTTCCTGACTTACAGTTTGAAGATAGGAGAGAAAGCGATGATCTTACGGATTTGGGACGTCACCCTAACGGTGAAAGACCTGAAAA
Source organism: Candidatus Zixiibacteriota bacterium (assembly GCA_023127875.1). Next base: position 612 of record JAGMFA010000131.1, on the reverse strand, counting down.
AGGCTGTGGAGTTCTATGAGAACGTCCTCGGGCTGCAAAAGAAGTATGAGTTCAAAGACTACGCCGGCTTTGACTGCGGCGGCGTCGAGCTGGGGGTGAAAACTTGGGGAGAACTCCAACCTCTGCGCGAAGGCGAACCGTGCATCGACTTCTTAGTCGACAACATCGATGAAGCCTACCGAACTCTGCGAGAGAAAGGCGTAAAATTCATCGAAGAGCCGAAGGAAATGCCCTGGGGCTGCCGCGTGGCCACGTTTGTTGACCTGGACGGAAACGTGTTGGACTTGACACAGGTTCATTGGGGCAAGTACTTCAAGGCCTGCGCTCCCAAATAGACGGCAGATGTGGAGAGGTTGTCCCACAAGTTGGTATTCTGAGTTTCGTCAGGTCTTGCCGACGACGAAGTCGGAGGTGTGACCTGACGAGTCATTTGGTAATAGCTTGCTGTTCAACGGATTTTGCGAGCTGTCGGTTCACACGTTTGGCAAGCCAAACGCAAGAACCGACAGAACGGACGACTTTTGAGACAGCCTCAGGACATTCGCCGTACACATAATAGTAGGTCGGGTTCTGAGCGGAGTCCGCCGCAGGCGGACGAAATGAGAAACCCGA
>JAGMFA010000130.1 GCA_023127875.1 Candidatus Zixiibacteriota bacterium | reverse complement strand
CAGGGGGGGGGAACGCTCTATGTCCCCCTTGATAAGGGGTTCACCCTGAAGGGTTCACACTGAAGGGGACAACAGGGGGTTAGGATTTAGCAGGAAGCCTTACCTATACCTTCTAACCCCTCTTAACCTACCTTATCAGAATGTTTAACCATACAGCTACCATTAACGCAACACTATTGCCTAAAGTCCCCCTTTACTAAAGGGGGAATTTAAGATACACCCCATTTTACAGAAGTAGAAGTCTAACATGTCTACAGGATCCTCGAATTTGAGTCCTGGGGACAAATTCGGACTACTTGATCATACTAAAGGCGAGGGTTTTTCTCCCATTCCCCGAAGGGGACAATAAACTGCTCTTTTAAGGTGGATACCTTGTGCCTGTACTCTTATAGAATTTAAGCTTTTTCATGGTTTGGGAAAGCACAAATAATGAATCCACCCATTATTTCGTGCCTGACCTTTGAAGGTCAATTCTTGCCACAGAGGTTATGTTCATCCAACTCTTTTGAGTTTCAAGGTCTTTTTAATTTTCTTTTTCTCTTTTTTCTTGCTCTACGCGGTGTGCGCTCACTCTTTCCTCCCAGCACAAAATCTATCTCCTTTTGTTCTTTGTCCACTCTTACCACCTGCACTTTGACCCTGTCCCCTAATTTATAAACCCTCTTGGTGCGTCTTCCCACCCATCTTCGACCTCTTTCATCGAAAAGATAATAGTCGTCGTCTAAGCTGGAGACCCGCACCAAGCCTTCTGTCAAAAGATTTTCCAGCCTGACGAAAAATCCGAAAGGCACGACGCCGCAGATTAGTCCCTCATATTCTTCCCCTAACTTATCCTGCATGAATTCGATCTGTTTGATCTTTATCGATTCCCTTTCCGCCTCATCCGCCAATCTTTCTTTCTCAGAGGTGATCTCTCCGATCTTGGGAAGCCGTCGGAGTAGCTTGCGTTGTCTTTGGAAAGTATATTTCCCCTCTTGCAACTCTTTCAGTAGCCTGTGCACCAGAAGATCTGGATACCTTCTGATAGGCGAGGTGAAGTGGGTGTAATGAGAAAAAGCCAGTCCAAAATGTCCGATATTTTCGGGTGCGTAACACGCTTTCTTTAAAGATCTGAGCAAAATCTCGTTTATCAATTTCTCCTCCGGCTTTCCCTCTAATGATTTCAGAAATTTTTGTATCTTCTTTGGACGTATCTTTCCGGATACCTTAAACGAATAGCCCAAAGTCGAGACGAAATCTGAGAATGCCTCCATTTTATCCTGATCTGGTTCCTCGTGAATACGATATAAAAAAGGCACAGCGAGATGGCTCACATGCTTTGCCACAGTTCGGTTGGCAAGAAGCATGAACTCCTCGATTAAGCGATGGCTCTCCAATCTTGCTACCTCAAATATATCCAGCACCCTGCCATCCCTTCCCAAAACCACGTGTGCCTCTGGAAGGTCAAAGTCCAAGCTTCCTTTTTCCAGTCTTTTTTCCAAAAGCTTCCGGCTAAGCTTCCTCATCTCCAGAAGGTCTTCCTCCAAACCTTTTATACTTTTGCTCGCATCCCCGCTATCAAAAAATTTCTGCACCTCATTGTAATTCAGTTTCGCCTTGCTTTTGATCACGCTCTCTTTTATCTGATAGCCAACTCGTTCTCCTTGAGGAGTAAGTTCCATGATGGCGCTAAAGGTGAGCCTGTTGCGGTGGGGTTTTAAGCTACAAACATTATTGGAAAGTTTCTCCGGAAGCATGGGAATGACCCGGTCCACCAGATAGACTGAAGTCCCCCTCTTTAGCGCTTCCCGATCTAAGGCAGAATCTTCCTTCACATAATGAGAAACATCCGCTATGTGAACCCCCAAAAGATAGTTGCCGTTCGGTTTGATCTCCAAAGATACCGCATCATCATGATCTTTGGCATCTGCCGGATCTATGGTGAAGCAATTCTTATTGCGGAGATCTAGCCTTCTTTGAAGTTCTTTTTTTTCCACTCTTTCGGGCAAATTATCTAACTTTTCCTCCACCTCCTCCGGAAAGCTCAAAGGAAACCCGAACTCTTTGATCAGAGATAAAATATCCATGCCGGGCTCATCCGGATAGCCTAAAACTTCGACGACCTTCCCCTGGGGTCCCATGTTCGCATCTATCCAATCCAAAAGCGCCACCACCACCTTCTGTCCATTCAATGCTCCCCTCGAATTGTCCGGGGCAATGTAGATATCCTTTGAAATTTTGCGATCATCCGGTTCAACGTGCTCGTAGAATTTACCCTTATGATAAGTTCCCACCAGACTCTGCTTCGCTCTCTTTAGAATCTTTATGATGCTCCCCTCACGAGCGGGTCCCTTTCTTGTTCTGAGAATTCTGACCACCACCTTATCTCCGTGAAAAGCTTTCCCCATATTTTCAGCACTGACGTAAACATCATCACTTCCATCTTCGGGCACAACAAAGCCATAACCACCTCTGCCGGAGACCAATCTTCCCACCACCAAATTTGACTTATCGGGTAATCCAATTCTCCCTCTTTTTACCTTCACGATCAAACCATCTCTCAGCATAGACCTGATCGTCCTTCTAAAGTTACCATATTCTTTATCAGGGATCTCCATCTTTTGGGTTAGCTCTCGCAGTTTTAAGGGTCTGGATGCTTCACTGGAGAGAAACTCTAAAATTTTCTTTTGATCTGTGCTCATGGGAATTGAATTAGGATTCGTTGTTTTGTTCTAAAGGAATAGTTACTGTATATGTTTACATCCACACCAAAAAGAAGACCTGAGCTGTTTTTACCTCACCCACTATCTTTGCTTTAATTTGATCATAGGAATAACCGCTTTTTTCTTCTTTGCCACATCGTAGTTACTCAAAATCTTTATCTGATCTGTGCCTTGTGGGGCCAAAATATCATACACGTCAGGATTGAAATCTGTATTTGTTCCCCCTCCACCTTGGTCTGGTGTAGATTGTTCCCCAACCTTCATAAACCTTCCCACACCATTAGCCGTATTCTTATACCCTCCTCTTTGTCCTCCAGTCAGAACCTGAAATTTCCAGCTTGAATCCGGTATGCCGAGGATCTTTTGGGGGATGGCAAAAGAAATTTCATTTCCTCTGATATGACTCTTTTGGGAAAGTGTTTTTAAAAACAAAGCCTGCCATATCCACTTCTGATCGTAAACTAAAATCCCTGCATTGCTGACCTCGATGACGAATTCATAACCGTCCTTTTTTGAAAATTCAAAGTTACCGTTATCAAAAAACAGTCGAGTGTTGCCGCTGTTTTCCTCATTATCTGAATCAATGGCAATGGCGGCAAAGGTTCCGTTGAATGTTTCATCTGAGGAAATTTCTGCAAGATTCAAGTCGGCGAATTGCAACTGAAAATATACCAGCTCATAATCTAAGCTTAGCTTAAAACCGGCCAGATCAAAAATCCCGGGTAGAGCATTTTTGTTTTTCGGATAAGTGTAGTCTCCGTCTCCCTTATCATCTCCTAAATGATCCTCAATATAAAACACCTTTCTGCAATTAATTGGTTCATCAAATCTCACTTCCGGCAGAGGTAAACTTAAGACAAATTCTGTCCACTCCTCTTGCATTCGATCTGCGCTTTTAGGGTAGATTGCTCTTAAAGCCTCCCTTTGTTCATCTAAGGTTTCGCCCGCCGCAAATAGTCGTTTGAATTTGACAATGCCTCTGATTTCTATTAGAAATTTGACGAAAGAGGAAACAAGTCCGGCGCCTTCATTTGTTCCATACATCCACGGATCACGGATCAGGGAGTCCAGCAGAACATTTTCATTACGTTCTAATTTTTTCTTAGCCCAAGACAACAGAAGTTCAGGAGAAAAAAAAGACGCCCCTCCCAGATAATAAGCTAATCCCTCGTTTAAATATTCCGGAGGAACTTTCTCCTCATCTTGAGGAAGGATTCGGTAAGAGATTATGTGCACTATCTCATGGGGGACAAATTTCCTTTTGGATGCCACCACCCCATTGGTCATCTGGCTCCGTGCCAGAGATGCCTCCATCTCGAAGAGCCGACCAACCTCCACAGAGGAACTGCATTTGTAATAATAAATTTCATCCTTATAATTTACCTGCAAGAGATCGACTATCCTTTCATAGAACTGATCCATTTCGTCAAGCAATGCAATGGTGGGCTCATCCTGCTTGTTTTTGTAATGATAGACAAAATGTTCAGACTCTTTTTGAAGCCAATCCCTGGTGTGGATTAAAATGGGATTTGCTCCCACCATCTTCCCGCCCTCTTCTATAAAATACCTTATGTCCTTTTGCAAGCGTCCTACCTTCCCTTCCCGATAATACCATTCCACCTGTAGAGCCACATATCCATCCTTCTCCTCTGTGCTTATTATCTTGTAGTTTAGGTGACGTGGATCAAGTCTTCTGAAGGCTAAATATCCCCATTGCCAGTCATAGATCTTATATCTTTCTATCTCTTCTTTATTCCAGAATTCCTTTGCCCCCTCCTCCGATCCTTGCTGAAGTGCTTCTATGTATGATTCAAAACACTGTATTGCTCTCTCCATGTTAGAAGATGAGCAGGCAGGATAATGCCATCCCAGAATTAAGCCAAAAAGTAAAAGACATGCGGATTTAGTCAACTTCGGGTTAATACGTATTGACATAATTTAATAATATCACAGTGGGCGAAACTTGTCAAATGAAAAAGCCCCGCCAATGGCGGGGCTTTCATTGGGATCGCGACAAACTCACACCAATCTTCAAAACCCAGGACCATTTCCTGAGGAGGAAATTCCGGGTAGTGATGTGGTGGGGACTTTGGTCCTCTTCACATCTTCAATATCCTTTTCTTTCATTTAAATAGACCACAGAAGTTTTGTAGGTCAAGCATGGCGTAGCCTGGTTGATCCATATGGATCAACCAGCCCTTCGGGCATGGTTGACCTACATGACTTAAGAGCGTGTGGAAAAATCACAAAAAAATCCTTTATGTCATTCTGAACGAAGTGAAGAATCTAATAAATTCAATTGTTACAAATTCGAGATTCTTCGGCTAACGCCTCAGAATGACATTTCTCGACAAACGCTTAAGTTAGTGCTGGTTAAAAATCCGAACTTGCGCTCTTCTGTTCTACAGATATCAGGTTTTTACCCTTTTTAATCTCTTTTGCTTTTGATCAAAACTTTTGAAAATTGCGTCATGTTTTCCAGCACCTCCCCAGTCCCTCTGGCCACGCAGGTGAGTGGATCCTCGGCTATATTTATGGGAAGATTGGTCTCCTCTCGTAATCTTTTATCCAATCCCTTCAGCAAAGCCCCTCCTCCGGTGACCACTATCCCCTTATCCAGGATATCGGCGGAAAGTTCCGGGGGGGTTTGCTCCAGAGCCTGTCTTACCGCCTCTATTATGGCATCAATGGGTTCACTTAAAGCCTCTCTCACCTGCACTGAGCTGATCTTCATGGTTTTGGGAATTCCTGCCACTAAGTCTCGCCCTTTTATCTCCATGCTCTCTTCCTCCTCCGGAGGATAGGCAGAGCCGATCTCCATTTTGATCTTCTCAGCAGTTCTTTCTCCGATTAAAAGATTATAATTTTTCTTCAGATAAAGCATTATACCTTCGTCCATCTCATCTCCACCAATGCGGATGGAGATGTTGTTGACTATGCCGTCTAAGGCGATCACCGCAATCTCGGAGGTGCCTCCCCCGATATCTATGACCATGCTTCC
>JAGMFA010000013.1 GCA_023127875.1 Candidatus Zixiibacteriota bacterium | reverse complement strand
ACTGTTTCCTGCTCCTCTTAGTAAATTAGGTTCTGGTGTTTTAAATGGTCGACAAAAAGAAATTTTCAAGGTTAAAAGGGAAGGTCGTCGTCTTCGGTCTTGGTCTCCTCCGCCATAGGCTGACCTGTCTCTTCTGCAACCTCCGCCTCAGGCTCGCCCTTTCTTCCTAACATCTGCATGGATTGAGCGATTATCTCAGTTATCCATTTCTTATTGCCATCCCGGTCATCATAAGAGCGGGTCTGAATTCTTCCCTCAACATATACCTGACTACCTTTTTTCAGGTATTCATTGCACACTTCAGCAGTTCGGCCAAAGGCGACGATATTATGCCAATCGGTTCTATCCTGCCATTGTCCGTCTTTGTCTTTCCATTTCGACCCGGTAGCCAGGGGGAACTTGGTTACCGACTGCCCACTGGGAAGATACCGCAGTTCCGGATCCTTTCCCAGGTTTCCGATCAGGATAACCTTATTTACTCCTCGCATAATTTTACCTCCAAAGGTTTTTTAATTCTCGTTATAATCTTTCGAACCAAAAATAAGTTTTGATGAAAGGTTTGTCAACTTTAAATTTATGATATTTCCGCACGGACGGGATGGGATTATGGTGGTGTGGTGACATTGTCGGGCTGGTTCTCAAATAGAAATTTGGGATGAATCCTTTCCTTCGACACTGAGTCCCACTTCTCCCGCCAACTGCGGGATCAGTGCATGGTAGGATGAAGGACAGGACTGAAGTGTAGAATGAACCCGGATGCTACATTCTGTGTGGATTTTTTACTTCAATGGATTGAAGCTATTTACGATTTTCACTTCCCACCTCTCCTGTGGTTCCAGAGTGAGCTTCCAGTTGAGGAACAAAGCTAAACTTTGCTGAGCTTTTTCGCGTTTTGTGTCAGGGCACTTTCCCTTGATGCGAATTACGATCATTCAAGAATAACAGCTAAAACAATAGGTGTAAAATGAAAAGCCCATATAATATCCAGATAGTAGACTAGGTGCCACATAAGGTGAAAAATACTTGACTTTTGAGAGGGAAACACGTAAAATAGAAAAGAAGGCGGACTAACTAAAAGGACAAAGGTTTAAAAGAGTTGGATAAGGTGCGCAGAGAGCTCAGCCCGATAGTGAAATTTCGGTTGGCAATGTCGATAAGTTAAGTATATGAAACCATCCAGGCAAATGAACAAAGAGCTGAACCCCGCACAAAGAAGAATAATTAAGATTCAGACCGTTATTGACTTCGAAAAAGAGCCGAAGATAAGACACAAAGTGCTTGAGATTGAAGACAGGGTACGAGAGATTCTCCCTCAGGCTGCTTTCGTAGGTCCCGTGCCGGAAAATGAGCCAGAAGAAGTTCCCCGGGTAATTTTCCCCGGCATGGAAAGCTGCAGTTTTTCTCAGATTAGGATGGATTACGTCGTCCAAGTGCAGAAGGATAGAAGCAGAGAAGTTAATAAGGTGCTCCGTGAAACGGAGCAAAAAGCGAATAGGATTTTTGGTGCGTTTCAAGAACATACTGGAAGGGCCATCACGCGAATGGGGGTGATCGTCCATTTCGTGTTTCCTCTTGCTGCTAAAAAGAGTTCACTGACCTATCTACACCGAACTTTCTTTAAGGCGGATTTTACGCCGCCGAATCTAACTGAGCTAGATTTTCACTTTGTACAGCAGTCACAGGCTAAATATAACATAAATTGGCTTATTAAAGCTGTAAAGGTTTCGGACGGTGCCCAAAGGGACGCAGTTTTGGTACTGATGGATGTTAACAATTACCTGGAAAAAACCAATAAAAAAATTGTTTCGTACCCCAACGACGTAATCAAGAAACTTTTCGCTTTTATAAAGGAACAGATCAGAACCAAGTTACCTGCGGTAGTCAGAAATCAATTTACTTTGGAGTAAACGAATATGGATGGACGAAGCACCAATAAGATGGTCACAGACAGCCTGCAGATGGCATTTTCCAAAGAGCGTCTGAAAGGATCGGTTAAATCATCAACTGTCGGAGCCGCCGCCACACCCAGCGAAGACTACTCCTGGGCACTGCCCTCGGCGACGGAACCGCTGCCCGCAAGTTTCTACGTAGTTGATCGGAGCGAATTGAACCAGTTGATTGAGGAGAATGTCAGGCTTAGGCAGGACATCAATAGTTTGTTGGGTAAATTGTCTCAGCTTATAACGTTAATTAGGGAAAATTACTCTGATAAGGCGGAAAACCTGATCGTGCTCCGTGAAGTCCCTAAGCGCCAGGCCAAAAAAGAGATCGTGCAGCTTTTCCAAAAGTGTGGTTCCCTCTATTATTCCGACATTGCGGAGCAGCTTCGGCTAGACCTTGAACTCGTCGTTGATCTGTGCTCTGAACTTGAAAAGGAAGGGAAAATTAAGCCGAAACAATAATGGCTAAATACTACGAGGCAGGCGACGCAATAGCTGGCGAAAGAATTGCGGCATGGTTCAGGGGCATTGACCTCAAGGGTCAGGTTAACAAAGGCGTTCTTGGGAGTAGATGTTTTAGAGCGAAGTTAAGAGGGAACGTATTCTGTGTTATCGAGAAATGTTTGTTGTTGAGTGCCATCAGATCCCTGAAAAAACCAAATATTCATTTGAGCCGTGGCAATTCCCTGAAGGCAAAGCAAATTATGACAGAGTTCGGCAAGATGAGAAAGCCGTCACTCATTCACGGGTCTTCGAGTCATCGAATTCGAACAACGACTTTCGAAGATAAGGTTTATTGCGTTATAGACTTGCCTTTTGAGGCAGTGTGAAATCAATAATTCGTAGCTCCTCCCCCCACCTCTAAAAGCTATTTTACTTTAAAGGATTGAAGCTATTTACGATTTTTACTTCCCACCTCTCCTGCGGTTCCAAGGTGAGCTTCCAGTTGGGGAATAAAACCAGACTCTGCTGGACCCTTTCGAACCCTTCTTCAGATAATGAGACGGTATAGATGGGAAAACGCCACAGTTGAGACTGGCGATCAAACTTGAAGTTTATATCCAGCTTCAGATGATGATCTTTGATTCCAAATTCCGAGCACCTATTTGCATTGCCCATCCGGGCTAACTCTTTGGTTTTAATCTGGTGATCTTTGAAGTAACAAAAGTTTTTTTCATCTTCGGCCCAGGGGATGGCGAAGCCAAACTCAACCCCAAACCACAAGTTAACTCTTCTCGAATAATTGTTTATCAAAAGATAGGAGATGTTCAGATCGGAGCCTCGTGGTGCAAAGGAGATTTTTTTTGCCACAGTTATTGGTGCTTTTTTATCCCCCACCCACACGAATCCATCCCGATATAAAGTGAGATCAAAACCTTCTTTTCTACTTTCCATCTTGTAACGATATGGTTGGTTTACAAAATCTCCCTGTTCTGGATAGCGACATGCGGAGAAATCCTCTAATTTTGTCTGCTCACCCAGGAAATGATCGATCAGAGAGCCACGCCGGTACCAATCATAGGTCAAAAACTCCTCCAGTCCCTCCTCCTTGGTTAAGATCAGATCGTGGATGCTGGCTACCTCCTCTTTATCTCCGCTTTTTTGTTTTTCCTGCAACTCCAAAAGCTTTTTATGATAACCCTCTTCTCTTCTGGTCAAAGTGTCTAAGAGATTTATGCTTTTTGGCTTGAAATCCAACTCGAATAAACTTCCTCCAGAAGAGAGAGAAAAATACAGACCGAAGATGGGAGTATTAACCAAAAGTTCCTCTCTGCCGTCCTTATCAAAATCGAAAACCTGGTGGTCCACCCAATTCTTATCACGATGGACGATTTGGTCTGTAAGCTTTTCTGCTTCGATAAGATTTTTGTAGACTGCGGAACGGAGATGAGGCAAATACAGACCACCAAATACTCCATGCCAATAAGGACAATTGCACTGCCCCTTCCACAGGAAGTCTTTCGCTTTTTTTAATTTGGTATTGTTCTTACGTTTCTGATTTTCTATTTCGTTGATCTTTAAGCTCAGGTGAAGCATTTTCTTATGCATGTTGTTGGCTTCGGGGTACTTGGCTAAGAAGTTTCGCCAAAATCCGCCCCTTACGAAGGGTCCAAATCGCTCATATAGATTCTGTTCTTTTAAGATGTGTTCAAATTCCTCGTATTCGGCAAAGGCGCGTGGAGGCAAAGCCCACTGCATCATCTCGTGATAGGAGGCGGTAGGAAGATAAACCCTTCCCTTTGGGGGAAGCTGATTTAAGGCATCTTTTAAATGAATCATCTCTATCCAATCCCCATTACGCTCAATTTCGTCAAAGAATCTTTCGATCCATCTATCCCCGAAGCAGTGCTCATACGTCTTGGGCCACGCCCCGAACTTCTCCCCATCGTCCCCGTACACAATGAGACCCTCTCCCTCCTCGGAGGCGATCTTTTTAAAGTATTTAATGGTCTCTATCGGTTCTTTAAAGGGGATGGAGTAGCGCAAAAATTTGGAGGAGGAGAACAAAGCCAGAAGCTGTCCCTGCTCCTCGGTAAGATAATAACCTAAAAGCTCTTCATCTGAGAGTCCGGAATATTTGAAATGTGAATCGTCCACAATGGTATACCTTACCCCTGCTTCAGATAGAGGTTTGGGAAGGTGAGGTTCCCAGATCCTCTCTGCCAGCCACATCCCCACAGGCTGGGAGTCAAATTCTTTCCTTAAAAATTCAGTAAGTTTCTGAATCTGTCCGATCTTGTCGCTATCCGGGATGACCGCCAGTATGGGCTCATAATATCCTCCGGTGAGCATCTCCACTTGACCTTTTTCTATCATAGACTTCAGCTTGTCTAAAGCTTCCGGATGATGCTTTTTTATCCACTCAAGCAGAATTCCAGAGAAATGCAAGCTTATCTTGAAGCGAGGGTGTCTTTCTAAAATCTCTATGAAGGGGAAATAGCTGTGGCTGAAAGCATGTTCAAACACATGTTCGAAATTGCCAATGGGCTGATGATTATGAATGGCGAAAGCGAATTTGATCTTTTTCATAAAAACTCCCCCTGGATAACTTTGCCCCTTTTACTTTTTAAGGGAGGGCAAAAGATAAGGTGAATTTGTCAATTCCCGATTATTTTTTGGTCTCTGAAAAAGCTAAAGGAGCTATTGAAAAAGTGAGAGGAAATTGTCGTAGGGACAGCCTCATTTGAGTCAACTGACCTTGTGGCTGTCCTCCATGAAGTTAGGACAGGGATTCATCCTGAAGGACTCATCCTGAAGGACAAGCCCTGTCCCTACATTTAAAAACACTCCAGCGAAGCGACCCTGAGATCTGCTTTTTCAGAGATCTCATTATTTGTACTTTTGACAAATTATCCTCTCTGAGCAAACCTGCCCTTTCCTGTTCCCCCCAATTCTATTTACATTCTTGAAAGCCAACAAACCCAAGTTAGAAGATACTGATCTTCAAATATTTCTTGGGATGTTTCTTTATGTCCAATATTAAAGAATCGACATCTTGGGTGGTTTTCTTAATCTGTTCATACAGAGTGGTATCATTAATAAGCTGTCCTAAAGTTCCCTCTCCACTTTCTATTTTGGAGGTCAGATTCTTAAGAGAGATGGAGAGGGTGTCTAAGGTTGTGGTTATGTTGTTCAGTTTTTCCGAGGCAGAGCTGAAATTATCTACTGTGCTCTGGAATTTGTTTTTATTTTCTACCACCATTTTTTTAAGCTCTGCGGAGGAATATGACAAATCCTTAAGAGTCTGATCGAATTTCTTTTGGTTACGGTCCAGAAGGGCGTTTGTTTTCTGGCTGATCTCCTTTAGATTTTTAATGGTTTGGATCAGCGCATCCTGGGAGGATTGGGTTCCCACCACCGCCTCTAAATGTTCTGCCAGTCGTCTGATCTGGGCTATCATCTCATCCATTTTGCCCATCACTTCAGGAATGCCGGTGTCATAATATCCCCGGATTGGCTGGGTAAGATCCAAAAGGGTATCTGAGTAACCAGTCTCCACGGCGAGAAATCTTTCTCCCATCAAGCCCACGTTCATTATGGTAAACTCAGCATCCTTTTTCAAGACCACATCCGTGGTTAAGTTGAAGGTGACCAGAACGTCCCCCTGATATAGTCTTATCTTTTCCACCTTTCCCTTGGGTACACCGGACACTGATACCGGATCCCCAACCTCTAATGAGCCCACATTAGGAAAAATGACCGAGTATCTATATCGGGTCTGATCGAACCTGATTCCCTTGACCCAGATAACTCCAAAAATGAGGATGGCACAAGCTAAAAGCACCACCACCCCCACCCTGAGCTCTATGCTTTTATCCCTCACTGTGATTCCTCGTTTTTGTTTTCAGAGTCTTCTTAAAGATAGTTGTTGCTAATGTTTATTCGCGCGTAAGGACCCAAACAAACCAGGCCGTAAGGTTTTGAGCTTGGGCATGACTTGTAAAAAAACACAGATTCTTTCCTCATATTCAAAAGAGCAATTCCATTCTCCTATTATATTAAGCCAAAGTCTGAGGCTTAAAGTCCCAACTTGTCGAATAAAGAAGATAGATCATGCTTTTCCGCCAGAGGCACGTCCCGGCATTCACATTTGATGCCGGCTGAGATTATTTTCATGAAGGCGGAGATCTCCTCTGGGGATAAATACAGATATGGCAAGATCTTCTTACGATTTGTCTTAAAATGAACTCCACCTACATTGACTGAATCGATCTTTACTCCCTTCTCCACCATTCTTAAAATCTCAAAGGGGGAATCCACTAAGATGACTGCTTTCTTCCCTTCAAATCCGTTTTGCAGAATTTTTGCCACACCTTCATCCACCGAGAGGATGGTGGCTTTTATCTCCGGGGGAACGCAAGCTAAATATAGCTCTCTTTCCCATGTATTTTGTGCAACCTGATCATTGACCAGCACGATTTGATCAAATTTCAAGCGGTTGCCCCAGCCTACCACCACCTGTCCGTGGATCAGTCTTTCGTCCACTCTATATAATAGAATCGGCATTAACTTTCGGTTCTTATCCCTTTCTCCCCCTCCTGTTTGATCAGAGGAACCAACTGACTGATGGGGATAGATTCTCTCAAGGAGAAGAATTTGACCAGCATGGGCAGATTTACTCCAGTAATCACGGCAATCTTATGTTGGTCCCCGGACATGCTTGAAGCAACTTTTTTGGCTGTCTGCCAGCAGCTTGTTCCGAACATATCTACGAAGATCACCACTCCTTCTTTGTTGGAGGCTTCTTGTTCTATCCTCATCTGCAAAGCTGAAATTAACTCCTCTTTTGCCAGCCCGGCATTGGATATGACCGAAAGCCCCTCCTGTTTTCCCATTATTCCTTCCAAGGCATCTTTCAACCCCAAACAGAGATCTCCATGAGTTAAGATTACACAGCCGGTCATAAAAACGTCTCTTTTGCCCCTGCTTCCGATTTATGATCGATTAGCTGGGATGAGGGAAAGATGAACCAACCTGTCCTTACTAAAAAGCTACTCGAAGTCGCTTTCCAGAAAGTCACCAACCGTCCTTCTCCGATAGATCTCCTCGGATTGCCTTCTGGAGAAGTCTCTGGCACTGTCATGCCCATAGATCTTCAGCATCTGATTCATAGCGATCACCTCAGAGATGACCGTGATGTCCTTTCCGGGAGAGACCGGTATCATCACCACCGGGATCTCCACTCCCATGATGGTGGTATATTTGTCCTCTATGCCCAGCCTTTCGAACTCGATCTGGTCATCCCAGTGCACCAAATTGACCTGTACCTCAATTCTTTTCTGCATCCGGATGGCACGAATGCCGAACAGCTTCTCTATGTCTATAATTCCGATGCCTCGCACCTCCATGTGATGTCGGAGGAGTTCACTTCCAGTTCCCACCAGAATCTGCGGCGCCTTTCGGATGATCTTCACCATATCATCTGCCACCAGGCGATGTCCTCTCTCCACCAGATCTAAAGCGCACTCGCTTTTTCCCACACCGCTTTTCCCGGTATATAGGAGTCCCACTCCATAAACACACACTAAGGTTCCATGGATGGTGGTGTGGGGAGCGAACAGGTTATCCAAGTATACGCTCAGGCGATTGATAAATTCGACCGTAGAAAGTCGGGTGGAAAAAATCGGCACACCTTTCTGGTCGGCAGTCTCCAAAAGCTCCGGAGGAGGAGTGAGTCCTTTGGTGATTATCACACAGGGCAGGTCGAACCTGAAGATGTTTTCCACCGCCCTTTTTCGTCCCAATTCGTCTCTGTCAGATAGGAAAGACATCTCCGTCTCCCCCAGAACTTGAGTCCGCTGGTTGGCAAACCTTTCCACAAATCCAGCTAACGCCAAGCCCGGACGGTGAATCTCATTGGTGGGGATCTTTCGCTTCAGGCCGTTTTCATTGGTTAATAGGGTGAGCTCTAAAACATCCTTCCTCTCTCTGTACATTTTTTCTACTGTGATGATTTCCAAGGAAAGACACTCCTTTCCTTTTTTGCACAAGCTTGCCGAACTTTTCAGCCGGATGAGCTTTTTACCTTACTTGGTTGCCCTCACATCTCCCCCAGTTCTTCGCTCTCAGAAGGTTCCTCTTCTTTTCTCTTTTGGGGCAAGGCTTTTTTGGCCTTTTTATCTGTAAGCTTCCCCTTATATCTTTTGAGCTGACCCTCCATCTTATCTATCACCTTTTCCACAGAATCATACATATCAAAGGATCTATGTTTGCTGGTCAGAACGGTGCCATAAACTTTTAGCTTCAACTCCGCGGTCATTCTCGATTTCTCCATATCCAGGATCAAATGGGAATCGATTATGTGATTGAAATATTTCCCCAACTTTTCGATGTTCTTTTCCGCAAAGTTTCTTAGATCATCAGTTAAAGCAAAATGACGAGCGGTGGTTCTGATCTGCATGGGGCGCTCCTTTCTGTTTGTTTATACTGAGAAAAAAGCCTGATGGTTTAAAAAAACAGCAATTTTGTTGTTGGCTTAAAAAATTTTGCGTATCCTACCTCCTTGCTTGAGTTTCCTTTTTTGCAAGATTTAAAAAACGAAGAGGATGATCAAATTTGTCCGAGGAGAAAACCCGTCTCACCTTCCATCTTTCCAAAAGCGATCTTTCAAATGAGTGTATTTGATAAGGGTAGATTTGATTAGAGTTTTTCGTTTCTTTAAAAAAGGGCTCATAGAAAATCAAGAGTTGGAAAAGAAATTCCGCCACCTTTTTAGGGAAAAGGGACTTAAGTTGATTCGGTTGGGGGGACACTTACCGTCTCTCCGGCAGAGTCGTTCGTCTCCACCTTGACAATCCTTTTGCGGAAGCGAGCCGACATGATCTTGAGCTCTTCCCTGTATTTGCTGACCGTCCTGCGGGCGATGTTTATTCCCTCCTTCTTAAGATGTGCAAAAAGCTGCTGATCGGACAAAGGAGAGGCGGGATCCTCCTTTTTAATCAAATCGAAAATAAGCTGTTTCACGTGCCGATTGGAAAGCTCCTCTCCATTTTCCTTGGGGACTCCTCTGTTGAAGAAGTATTTGATTTCAAATATCCCCTGCGGAGTCTGAACATATTTGCCATTAGCTACCCGGCAGATGGTGGCTACGTTCATTTCAACTCTCTCCGCGATTGCCTCCATGATGAGGGGTTTGAGCTTAGAGGGACCATGTTCAAAGAACTCTTTTTGCTCCTCCACGATCTTCTCCATCACCCTGATCATGGTAGAACGCCTTTGATTTATGGCATTCAGAAGCCAGCGAGCCTTCTCTAACTTCCCCACCAGGTAGGTTTTGGTCTCCCCGGATTGCATGGAGCCTTTCTTCAGAAGTTGCCGGTAGGTGTGATTAATCCTCAACCGGGGAACATTCTTATCATTGTGGAACACCACAAATTCATCCCCGATCTTCTCCACGATCAAATCCGGCACCACCGGGGTTGCCGGGCGGGTGAATCTGCCCATAGCCGGCCTGGGATTTAATGTCTTTATAAAATCCATGGCGGCTTGTACTTCCTCAAAGTTGACTCCCAAAGTCTTCGACAATTGGGTAAAGCTTTTCTTCTCCAGATCGTTTAGATGATCCCTTACGATGCGGTAAGCTAAGCTATCCTCAAATCCTTTCTCCTTGAGCTGAATCAAAAGAGATTCCCTTAAGTCCCGAGCTCCTACCCCCGTGGGATCGAAGGTCTGAATGAGGGATAGTATCTTGGAGACCCTCTCCGGTGAAGTGTCCATGGCGCTGGCTATCTCCTCCGCCGAGCAGACAAGATAACCATTTTCATCTATGTTCCCCAGGATATACTCTCCGATCTCGGTCTCCTCTTTACTTAATCTGCTCAGGTGAAGCTGATCCATAAGGTACTCACACAGGTTCTTTTCCGAAACCGGTGTTTTCTCAAGTGTTTCCTCCCCTGCCTCCTTTTCCCGTCTGGGGTAGAAATCACCTTCGTCTCTTAAATAATCTTCCCAGTTGATTTTATCCAGTTGAGGATCAGACTGATCCTCCCCCTCATCTACAGAGGTGCTCATCAGCTCGTCCTGTTCTTCTGTGGGTTCCGTCTCCTCCAGAAGGGGATTGGTGGAAAGCTCATGACGTATCAGTTGTTCTAATTTCAAAAGCGGCATCTGCAGAAGCTTCAGCGACTGAATAAGTTGTGGAGCCAGCTTCATCTGTAGCTTCATCTGCATTTCAAGCTTCATAATCGCCTCATCAGAACTTAGGTTCGCTCACCTTAAAAGATTTAAGCCAGCTTTAAGTTTTGTTTTCTGAATCTATCTCTCCTAAATCGGGCTTACACACTTAAGATAAGCGCAAAGTGCCATTTATCAAGCCTTTTTTAGATATATCGGGAGAAAACTAGTTTTAGTTTAATTTGAACTTCTCTCCCAGATAGATTTTTCTTGCCTCCGGATCAGCTGCTAAAAACTCGGCGGTTCCAGATTTTAAGATCTCCCCATCGCACATGATGTAAGCCCGATCAGTGATGGAGAGGGTCTCCCGCACACTGTGATCGGTGATCAATATCCCTAAATTTTTCTCCTTCAAACGAGAGATGATATTCTGAATGTCCTCCACCGCTATGGGATCGATTCCGGAGAATGGTTCATCCAAGAGCATAAATTTTGGCTGGGTTGCCAGCGCCCGGGTTATCTCCACCCTTCTCCTTTCACCTCCGGAAAGGGTGTAAGCTTTATTTTTTGCCAGATAGGATATATCCAACTCCTTTAAAAGAACCTCCAACCTTTCATCTCTTTCCTTTTTGGAAATCTTCTGCATCTGGAGAATTGCCATAATGTTTCGTTCCACACTTAATTTACGAAAAATGGAGGGTTCCTGAGAGAGGTATCCGATTCCCCGACGAGCCCTTTCATACATGGGAAAATGGGTTATATCCTCATGATCCAAAAGAATCTTGCCATCCTCTGGCTTGATGAAGCCTATGATCATGTAGAAGGTGGTGGTCTTACCCGCCCCATTGGGACCCAAAAGCCCCACTATCTCTCCCTGCTTAACCTGAATGGAGACATCATTCACCACCCTCCTTTTTTTGTAAATCTTTACCAGATTCTCCGATCTTAATGTTAGCAAGAGGTCATTCATCTATTCTCTTTGTAGTCTTTAAAGGTTTTTGCAGGCTCCGTAGTGTTATTAGATCATAAAGCTGTTAAAAAATTTCTTTGAAAAATTTATTCCAATTTTGCTTAGAATATTTAAGTTCGTTGCACTTCACCAGATGCTTGTCTTCATAAATTTCAAACTCGCCTACCAGAAAGTTTAATTGGGAGCCCTTTAGTCTAAAGTTAGATTTTGATGTTTCAAAAAATCCACAATTAAAGGCTTTAACTGTCATTTCATTATAGGCACTCTCTTTAATGAAACTTATCAGCTCCATAGTATTAGAGGGAGTTACATCTTTCTGTGTTTTTTCCTTAACAAAATTCAGAAGCTTTTCCAAGCTGCTTATGTGAGCAAGAATTTTCATAAAGAAATCCTTCGGTAAAGAAACTTTGACCAAAACCCCATAATGTGCATTTTTAGGAGCTTCCGCCCAGATGGCTGCAAGCGTATCGGTAGATTTAATACTGATTATCTTCTTTGAGCTCACTATATCTGACTTGAAAGTCTCTATTTCTTTACCGATCCTCCAATCCAACGTTATGTTTCTGTTGAATTTCTTTTTTGCAAAATGTTTAAAGGCAACTTCGCCTATCTTTCCAACAAATGTATCAGAGAAAATCTGCTCAAAATCTCTCTCTTTTCCTCTTCTCACTTTTTCAGTCATGGTTGCTTTGGTTTCCCCTTTCAACATTTTATAAGGCATTGCCAAAGAAAATATTAATAGCTTTAAAAGTTCATTGTCATCGACACTTATTTTAAGTGTGTTCGGAATAAGCTTTTTTTCTATCCAAAATTGGACCTTCTCAATATCCAGGTTATATCGGAACCTACTTTTAGTTTTCTGAATATCAACCACATTCATCTCATTGGCTCTGATTACAGAAAGAATAAGGCTGAAGATTTCATCTTCGTTAAAGGATTGTGAAATATCTTTCCAAAGATAGATATATTCACCCAATGTTTTCCTCATTCTCGATTTGCTCTTCAAGTCTGTCTTGCACAAAGTTATTCTCATATTTTTTCTCCAATAATTATCCATTCGCCAGCTATTCCATCTGGGTTTTCGTTCAGCCTATTCTTTGATAAATGCCTGCTTTTTATGATGTCAAAAAATGTGTATTTTATTTTGAAACTATTTTTGTTCAACATTTCCGATATAATATCTTTAACATTTGTAGGGCGCCCAAATACTTTTGGTTCCCCGATAAAAAGTGCGAATATGCCATTTGGTTTCAATATTTTGTAAGATAGTTGTATGAAATAGAGCATATCACTAAAGTAAGCCCTGAAGCGAAAAATGTTTTCTTTGGTCTTGAAATTTTTCGATAATTTCTCTATAGCATTTGATGCGCTTTCAAATGATTTTATGGTTTTTAACTCCATATCTAAATTGCTAAATGATTTCAATTTTTGCCCTATTTCCCTCTTAGTCAACTTTCTGATGGATTGATCATCTGCCATATCTAACCAATACATATCGATTTTGGTCGAGCGGAAATATTCTTGAGCGTAGATGTATGGTGGCGAAGTTATTATACAGTCAACGGTCCCCTCTCTTAATATTTCTCCCAATTCTTCTATGCCATTATTCAGAACCAACAAGAATTGTTCGTTTGTATCATTGAGTGAACTGGTTTGTTTATACTCATTTTTTAAACATGAATTGAATTGAATAATATGGCCAAGATATTCTTTTGCTTTTTTTTGTAACTTCCTCTGTAACAGTTCTTCACCAACTTTATGAAATTTCTCCACAAGTTCTTTAATTTTGATTGTCTTTTGTTTTGACTTAAACAGTTTAGGAGAATCATCTTCGCCATAAGAATATTTCCTTGAGATCCATAAAGCACTTGCCTTTAGGATATGTTTCATATCATTTTCATCGTCATCGACATTATGAATATATCCCCATATTTTTGTTAAAGAAGCTAATATATCTGCAGGATACCAATAATCTAAATTTTGCCATTTTGGAACAAATCTCAAGTTACTTTTTAAGACACAGCTTATATGATAGTTCAATCTATCTATATAACTGCTATAATTCTTTGGAATAACTCTTAAAGTCTTCACATCTATCAAAAATTTGGTTATTGGGTTGATATCATTTGATATGTTACTGTTCTCAGTGACCAAACTTTCTACTGCTGTCGTTCCAGAACCGGCAAAAGGGTCCAAAATCACTTTTCTTTTTAATCCAAATTTCTTTATGACAAATCTGGGAACCTGTGGAATAAATTTAGCCGGATAAAAATTATGAATACCATGAGTTAAATAAGTGGTGTTGGGGATCTCATCTTTTAGCTCTTTTCTTAAATTTATTACACTACGTCCGAATCCATCGGCGTAAACATCCATTGTCCCTTCATAAGCGGGAGGCTCATGAACCCCGAACATTGTCATTTGATTTTTGGATTTTATGCTTTTACTCATAACCGACCTCGATTATAGGCTATCCATTGATTCCTCTTCTGGTAACTCTTCTATCTCCCCCCTCACCTTTTCTTTGATCACGAAACGTTTAAGCTCCTGGTCTGCTTCCAGCCCATATCCGGTGATCACGTCTTTGTCTTTGGTGATGGTGACGAAATCATCCGTGACGATTTTAGCACTTTCCGGGTCCCATCTTAAGCTCTGAGTCTCAAGCTTAATTCCCTCATCGGAAATCACCACCACGTTTCCCAAAGCTTCAAATTTTTGTTTTCTCTCCTTAATCACCCCGCTGTCTGCCACCAGAACGGAAGTGTGATTTCCCTCCTTATCATAAAAATCGACGTGCACTTTTTTGGCTTTTTTCAAATCGCGCTTTTCATACACCGCCACATATTCAGCGAAGATTGTGGCCGATCTTATTCCCTCCTCACTGAAGGTGATGGTGGAATTCTCTATGATCTGATCGGGGACATCCCCAGGAAGAGCGGGAACATTGGATTCATCCCTGCCACAGGCACAGGTCAAAAGCATAATCAAAACAATTATCCGTATGAGTAGATTTTTCTTCATAGGCTTTTCAAATTTCAAGATACGAAAACATTTTCACCCGTCAAGTGATTTCGATATGAAATCTTTTAATTGGCCCCATCTAACCCCATTTTGTGCTTGACATACATTGATATTGGTTTATTTTAATAAAAAAGAGGGAAAAGTTTTAAAAGTTTCTGCTTCTTTGTATAGCTCCTTGTGGATGTTATCCCAGACGAGCCGACGTTCCCGTCTGGGGGGCTTTATCATCCGCAAGGGATTCATCGTCAAGGAGAAAGGCTGGAGATGAGAATACAAAGGATCTATATGAACAGTCCCCAGCGAGCAACAATAGTGACGGTAATATTGACCTAAGTGACCAAGTTTACATGGTCGATTATTTGTTCAAGAATGAACCTCCACCGGTCTGCCTCCGCATCTGGTAATTGTGCAGAGTGGTGGAGTGAATATTCCTTTAACCGTGGAGGAAAAAATGAAAAAGAGAGTTTTAACGTTTCTGGTTTTGGTCTGCTTTGGCTTGGGGATTTTTGTGGTGGAAGGATTTTCTGCCACCGCTCCACAAAAGCCAAAGCTAAGACACATCTCTGAGGATGTGAATGTGGATGGTCCTGGATTCGAATCATATCGTGCACCTTCAAGAGCCATCTCCAAGTATTACATTCCTTCGGGAGCAAAGTCAACTTGCGATGATATTAATCCCCAATGGGGGATCATCATTCAGCATGATCAGATTGGGTCTACCTGGTATGAGTATCAGCAAAACGGCTCCATGGGTCGAATGATCTCGGTAACCAACGATGGCTATCGGCATTTCTCCTGGACGTATTTTGGGGGTGATGAATATCCTCCGGGTCCTCGCTATGTGGATGCCAACTGCAAAAATCCCGCAGGTGCCTACATTGGTCAAACCCATGCAGACGGAGACGGAGACCCCAACGGCATAAATTCTGGATACTGCAATCAGACCCATGAGCATGATGGGGTCTCGGTGATTATCCATCACCGCACTGGTCCTGTACCTGGATACTCTTGGAATAGCACCATAACCATGGACGATATTTTATGTGGTGGTTTCTTCACCCGGCACTGGGACATTCCGGATGCGATCAATGGTGCTCCTTCAGGTGAGCGGGGAATGTGGCCTAAGGGGGAGGTTTGCTATGATGCAGTGGTGGATACGGATTATGTCCACGTGGTGATGACCGAGGAAGAGACCGCCGGTGGAGTGCCGGTTTTGATTGCTTGGCAGAGGGATCACCGAATCGTAGGTGACGCCATGCTCTGCGAAACTTGTCTTAATGGAGCACGGGTGGCTTATATGGTTCCCATTAACACCGATATGGGGTGGAATCCTCTTGGTCCCACCATGGATCCTTTTGATACCTCCTGCAGTATCACCCCGGTGGTGGTAGTTTCTCCGGTCTCCAGAAGAGTGGCTGTCGCTTACCTTAAACCTGCCTGCGATGGGAGCTGTGATTATCTGAGTGATATTTACTACATCGAGTCCATGAATAATGGAGAGGATTGGCTTTCCGACTGTGCCAACTGGCCTCCTACACCGTATAAGGTCATCGAGTATGGATGCGGTCTCCCCAATGAGCGAGCTTACTCTGATCTTAATGCCACCTATGACTACAATGACAGTCTGCACATAGTCTGGGTGACCTGCGGATTTGATCCCACCAATCCGGGTTATTATCAGCCTGGAGTGGCACGGTTGTATCACTGGAGTAAGAAGGACGGCATAACTACGATCCACAGCGCCATTTGGGAAGGGACTGATCCGGGAGTACACAACGTCAACATCGCCAAGATGAGCATCTCTGCTAAGGATCCCATCTATCATCCAGGAGGTGATTCGGTGTATGTGTTCTGTATCTGGACTCAGTTTGATACTGCGGATCAGTCTGCCAGCGATATGACTAACGGAGACATCTATGGCTGTGGCAGTTTCGATGGTGGAAACACCTGGGGACACGCGTTTAACCTGACCAACACCAAGACCCCGGGATGCAATCCGGGAGAGTGTGTGAGTGAGCACTGGTCATCTTTAGCCCAGAACATGTATGATGGTGATCTGCACATCCAGTATATATGTGATCTGGATGCAGGTGGAGCGATCATGGACGAAACCGAGTGGATGGAGGTTCCGGTGTATTATCTGCATCTGAAATGGGAACCTGGCCCCCCAATCAACACCTTTTATCGAATTGTGGAGCCGCCTCACTGGTATCATCCTCCCATCAAGGTCACTCCGGGTGGCTCCAG
Organism: Candidatus Zixiibacteriota bacterium; assembly: GCA_023127875.1. Next base: position 5,847 of record JAGMFA010000013.1, on the reverse strand, counting down.
AACTTTGGTCTTTAAGGTGTTCAACACTGGATACGCCAACTGCTGGTACAATGTGAGCAGTGATCATCCCTGCATTCAGGTTAGCGGTAGCGGAATAATACCGCCCAAAGACTCTGTCACTTTGACTGTGAACTTGAATGGAACTGGGGCTTGCGAAAACACCTTCATTGCCGGTCATGTGATCGTTATCTGCTCTGACCAAACCCACTATCCGAAGGTTCAGGCAGTGGTGGCGGATGATTATTATGAATGTCCCAGAGATCCCGAGACTTATGAGACATTAGATAATGGAGTGCTGAGACTTTACACCAATGCCAACTGTGAAGAGCAGATTCACGATATCGGGACTTTTCCGGATACGACGCACGAGGTCTTCTTTGAAGGCGGAACCATAGTAGCTACCACCTCGGGCAGTGATACCGTGGTGGGCAGATTCATGCGTGAGGACTGGCGCGCGGGTGCTCGAGATAAGCTTTACATGGAGGAATGTCATGTGGACTGGGAGCCGGATTTCTGGATTCTGTATACCAAAAACATCTTCATTCACAATCTGAATCCACCAGTTTATGACTTCACCTGGTATTGGTGGGAAGTTTCCAAGCAGATTAAGTTTTTCAAAGAAGAAGCTCCGGAGGTTTACAAGCATCTGGTAATTAAGTATGTGACGGTGAAGCGCCATGATCCTCCTGGTTGGTGGCCTGAGCAGCCTCCTTTCACCGGATATGAGGATACCTACACCGGTGTGGCAGAAGACATTGATTGTCCTTATGATACGTTGGGCTATCAGAATGGACGGAACGTGGCGGGTTACGACGATGTGAATCATATTGCCTGGCAGTGTGGTTGGGACTATACCGGCGCTCATCCGGAGTATAACCATTACTACTGCGGAATTGCTTTGGCTGATCCAGACGAGAGTTTAGTTCCTTATGGAACCTACAACGTGCGCAACGACGAGTATCTTTATCCTCAAGCTGGCTGGGGCTGGAGGGATGGAGAGCTTTATCAGCTTGCCTCCACTCCCGGAAACACCATTCAGGCTCCGGATTCTATTGTGGATCGGTCTTGGGTTTTCACTGCTCGTAAGATTGATGCCGGATCTGATCCTGATGCAGAAGCTTCCTTCACCGTAGTGATGGTTGTGGCTCCCGAAGGACTGGCTCAACTGCAGGAATATGTTGACAGCGCTCGCGTCATAGTAATAAGAGAGGGAGAGATAGGTGGACTGCCGGCTCTGTGTGGTGATTGCAATGGTGACGGGATAGAGGATTTGGGGGACATAGTTTGTAAGCTTAATTATATATTCAAGGGGGGACCTGCTCCATGTCCCATAGGTAAGATAGATTGTAACGGTGACGGGGTAATCGATGTGGGTGACATCATTGTAGAGATAAACTTCCTGTTCAAGAACGGATTTCCGTGTCAGTGTCCTGGCATCTGGTGATCGTGCAGGGTGATGAAGCTAAGATTCCTTTAACTGTGGAGGAAAAAATGAAAAAGAGAGTTTTAACGTTTCTGGTTTTGGTCTGCTTTGGGTTGGGGATTTTTGTGGTGGAAGGATTTTCTGCCACCGCCTGGCAGAAGCCGAAGGTAAGATCCATCTCCGAGGATATTAATGTGGATGGGCGTGGACTCAAATCATATCGTGCACCTTCAAGAGCCATCTCCAAGTATTACATTCCTTCAGGAGCAAAGTTAACTTGCGATGATATTAATCCACAAGTGGGCACCATCATTCAGCATGATCAGATCGGAGACACCTGGTATGACTACCAGAAGAATGGCTCCATGGGTCGGATGATCTCAGTTACCAATGAAGGCTATCGCCATTTCTCTTGGACATATACCGATCATCCATATCCTCCGGGTCCTCGTTATGTGGATGCCAACTGCAAAAATCCTGCTGGAGCCTACATTGGTCAAGTCCACGCAGACGGTGGAGACGTTAACGCAGGATACAGCAATCAAACCCATCTGCATGATGGAACCTCAGTGGTTATTTATCACCATACTGCCGGTCAATCGGGAAATCCTGTTATGAACAGCGTGATAAGCATTGGGGATTCTATCTGCAGCCGCCAATTCGACCGTCTCTGGGATCTTCCAGATTCCATTCTGGATGCCATTTCAGGAGAAAACGGTTTGTACCCCAAGGCAGCGGTTCTGCATGATCCAGTAGAGAAAAAGGATTACATTCACATTATAATGTGGGAGCCCAATTATGCGGGATGTTTGCTTCCCAATCTTGTGGGATACCAGAGGTGTCATTTGGGAGCAGCCGACACACTCATTTGTGAGTCCTGCGTGGAAGGTTCAACTGCGATGTACAGATTGGCCAAGAACACGAATTATTCGGATCCAGCTAAGGTCATCACCCATCTGGGTCGTTCTTGCTTCATCAGCCCGGTGGTGGTGGTTTCTCCTGTCTCTCGGAGAGTAGCTGTTGCTTTTACTCCAAATGCGTGCACCGGCGACGAGTACTGTTGTGACTACTTAAGCGACGTAAGCTATGTGGAGTCGATGAACAACGGCGATGACTGGGTTAACGGAACCAACTGGCCTCCTCCTGAACACAACATCACTAATTTTGGATGCACGGGCACTGAGCGAGCTTTCGGCGATATTGCTGCTTGCTATGATTTCCAGGATAGTCTGCATATAGTTTATGTGACCTGTGGGTTTGATCCCGACCAACCGGGTTATTATCAGCCTGGAGTGGCACGGTTGTATCACTGGAGTAAGAAAGACGGCACAAGCACGATCCACAGCGCCATCTGGGAAGGGACTGATCCGGGATCACACAACCTGAACATTGCCAAGATGAGCATCTCTGCTCAGGATCCCATCTATCATCCGGGAGGCGATTCGGTGTATCTGTTCTGCATCTGGACTCAGTTTGATACTGCAGATCAGTCTGCCAGCGATATGACTAACGGAGACATCTATGGCTCTGGCAGTTTCAATGGTGGAGACACCTGGGGATGGCTGATTAATCTGACCAACACCAAGACACCGGGATGCAATCCGGGAGAGTGTGTGAGTGAGCACTGGTCATCTTTAGCCCGGAACATGTATAATGGAGATCTACACATCCAGTATATATGTGACCTGGATGCAGGTGGAGCGATCATGGACGGAACCGAGTGGATGGCTGTTCCGGTGTATTACCTACATCTGGCTGAATGGCAGGACCCTATCGGATGTATAATCAGTTATCGCTTTGTGGATCCGCCTCACTGGTATCGACCCCCTTTGAAGGTCACCCCAGGGGGTTCCAGAACTCTGTTATTGGAATTGGCCAATATTGGAAACGTTAACTGTCCTTATGATGTGGTCAGTGATCATGAATGCATCGAGGGCAATTATTCGGGAGTACTCGCGCCCATGGAGAACATTATTGTGCCCCTTACCGTAAAGGGTGGTGGAACATGCGATAGCACCTTCATTGGCGGCAATGTTCTCCTCACCAGCGGTGGTACAGGCGGATCGACCGATTATCTACCAGTTCAGGCAGTGGTGGCTAATGATTATTACGAATGTCCCATCGACCCCGAGACTTACGACACCCTGGAGAATGGAGTATTGAGGCTTTACACCAATGCCAACTGTGAGGAGCAGATTCACGATATCGGCACTTTCCCGGATACGACGCACGAGGTCTTTTTTGAAGGCGGAACCATAGTAGCTACCACCTCGGGCAGTGATACCGTGGTAGGCAGATTTATGCGTGAGGATTGGCGCGCAGGTGCTCGAGATAAGCTTTACATGGAGGAATGTCATGTGGACTGGGAGCCGGATTTCTGGATTCTGTATACCAAAAACATCTTCATTCACAATCTGAATCCACCGGTTTATGACTCCACCTGGTATTGGTGGGAGGTTTCCAAGCAGGTTAAGTTTTTCAAAGAAGAAGCTCCGGAGGTTTACAAGCATCTGGTAATTAAGTATGTGACGGTAAAGCGTCATGATCCTCCTGGTTGGTGGCCTGATCAGAGTCCATTCACCAACTATGAAGATACCTATATTGGTGTGGCTGAGGATATCGATTGTCCCTACGATACCATGCAGAATCAGAATGGTCGGAACTATGCAGGATATGATGTTTCTAACGAGATTGCCTGGCAGAGAGGGTGGGACTACACCGGCGCCCATCCAGAGTATAATGATTACTACTGCGGAATTGCTCTGGCGGATGCCGGAATGCCCGGAGAGAATACAGTTCCTTATGCCACCCACAATGTGCTCAACCACCAATATCTCTATCCACAAGGTGATTGGGGCTGGCTGGACCAAGAGCTGTATGAGCTTGCCGCCACTCCCCCTGTCGGACAGATCGATTCTGCGGGTCTTCCCAGGGATCGTTCTCAGGTCTTCACTGCCCAGATGATTCCTGGTGGCACTGATACTACCACCAAAGCCTTCTTCACCATAGTGAAGGTTGTGGCTCCCAATGGACTGGCTGAACTGCAGGCTATGGTTGATACTGCTCGCGCCATAGTGGAGAAAGAGAGACTCTTAGGTGGATTGCCAGCGTTGTGTGGGGATTGCAACGGCGACTTTGTCGTTGACATTGGTGACATCATTAAGCTGATCGGCTACCTGTTCAAGGGTGCGGAGCCACCGCGGTGTCCTATCAACCGCGGAGATTGTAACAGCGACGGCGTGATTGACGTGGGTGACATTGTTGTCTTGATCAATTATCTCTTTAAGGGTGAGGTCCCACCGGTGTGTCCGGGCATCTGGTAATTCTCTTAGATCTGGACTACAATCTCTTCGATATTTTTAGGATAATAAGAATTATGGGATAGCCTTTTGGGGCTATCCCATAACTTTATATAATCATACCTATTTGGTTTCCCCTGTGATCTAAATTCCCACTTTGTCTCTCACGCATGTCCTTCACGATCAATCTGTTCAGGATGAATCTGCAGGACTGCCTGGCAGGAAGAATCACCAACCCCGCCTATGGCAGGGTTGACCCGCTTGAGTGAGATTAATAATGTCGAGGACAAACGGTCCTCTTAGGTGGGTTAATTTTCTATTCCCACAGGTGTTTGCTTCTCTTCTTTTTGGGAAATCTGAGTAGCAGACTTTTCCCTCTTGTAATGGGATCGTTCCCATCTGAGCCGGATTAGCACTCCGAGGGAGATCAACATGAACATTAAGGAGTTGACTCTTCTGAATATCTCCCCATAGTTGAAGATGGAATCCAAAAATGCCAGAACTCCCAAGAGGAACAAAATGGTGCACCATGCTAACATGATACCCTCCTTTTTTGTTGTGGTCTAAGATCGTTATGTTTAAAATGTCGTTTCGTTTTTAGTCGACAGGTTTTCATAAAACATTAGAAAAAACTTTAAAAGCTTAACCACAGAGCTTTTAAAAATCCTCTTGTTTTTCATTTAAGAAGTTTATGAGTTGCCTCCACTTGGTATGAAATTTTATTGATTCCATCTCCCAACTCCCCGTGGGTATTATCCCAGACGAGCCGACGCTCCCGTCTGGGGGTCTCCGTCATCCACAAGGGATTAATCCCGACTTCGTCCTGCACTTCGTCCTGAGACTCAGTGTCGAAGGAAAGGACTCAGTCCGAGGGAAGGAGAAAAGATGGGGAGGGATGATAACATCCCCTGCGAGCAGAAAAATAAATCCTTAGATCGTATTCGGTTTTGACTCCCTCCCCGCAGGCTGATGGTTATCAACTTTTTAACGTGACAAATTTTTGGCAATGTTGGGAGAAACAATCTTTTGCAATCCCCCTCAATCCCAATAATGTTGCGTTAAATAAAATCACACCTTATAACCCCTCCTAACCTCCCCTTATCAGGGGAGGAACGCTCTATGTCC
>JAGMFA010000129.1 GCA_023127875.1 Candidatus Zixiibacteriota bacterium | reverse complement strand
CCAATAGGGTTTTTCAACAGCTCCTGAAGCCTGCGGTTACCCTAGTAAGCATTACTCATAATCCCACCTTAGGAGCATTGAAAATATGAAGAGATATCTGGATCGCGAGGAGAGGGTAAAAAAGCTTCAAAAGATGGTGGATGAGGTATGTGAGAAGATAAAGAGCGGCAAACTCACTTTGGGTGAAGCTAAAAAAGAGGCGGCTTTGGTAAGATTAAAGGCAGAAAAGCTCATACCGTTTGAGATGGATAAGTTTGATCTTATATATATGGCTAGATTTAAGAGATTGATCGAACAATTTCTAATGCCCAAGCTAAAAGATGATTCGCCAAAATGATTTCTAACTCCTCCGATGAATACTTAACCATAAAAAGCTTGGTTCGCTCAAAGAGAAAAGTTGAGGGCTCCATCTTCATCGCCACCGCCATTCCTATAAACTCAGAGGAAGACGCCAAAGATTGGATTCAAAAAATCTCTTCTGAATTTTTTGACGCCACCCATAATTGTTTCGCCTATCGAATTAAAAAGACTCAAGACGAAAGTTTTAAATTCAGTGATGCAGGAGAGCCAAGAGGGACTGCAGGAAAACCAATACTTTCTGCCATCCAATCGGAAAATCTTTATGATGTTCTCGTGGTGGTTACTCGCTATTTCGGTGGTGTGAAGCTGGGAACCGGAGGGCTTTCGCGTGCCTATCGGCAGAGTGCGCAAAGTGTGCTTCGGAAAGCTGAAAAAGTAACAAGATGGATCACTTCAGAAATCACTTTCTCATATCCTTTGAACATGACCGGAAAGGTGAATCAGATCTTTGGCAAATATGGTATCCCGGTTAAAGATCAAAGTTACGAAGATAGTCCAATCGCAAAAATCGTGGTAAGAATCAGTCTGTTAGAAAAAATCAAAAAAGCCTTAGTGGAAGCCACCAATGGTCAGGTCAAATTCAAATAAGAAGATGAAATATGATTGCGTTGGTTTGGGGGTGAATGCGGTGGATTATCTTTGCGTCCTGGATCCATACCCTCATTTAGATGATAAGGTGGAAGCGGTCATATCTTCGGTTCAGGGAGGAGGTCCTGTGCCCACTGCTATGGTAACTTTGGCAAAGCTGGGAGCGAAGGTGTGCTATATCGGTAAGATTGGGGACGATCCAGAAGGAGAGTTCGTCAAATCTCAATTGGAAAAAGAGGGAGTGGATACCCAATATCTTCTGACAGATAGAAAGATAAAGACAGCCAGGGCATTTATCTGGGTGGATAAGAAATCGGGAAAACGGACAGTAGTATTGGATCGGGACAAAAAGAACCGTTTCAAAAAAGATGAGCTAAAATTTCTAAATTCAATTTCCACCAGATTCTTGCACATCGACGCGCGTGAGCCGGAAATCAACGTTTTGGCGGCTCGATGGGCAAAAAAACAAAATATCGAAGTTTCTCTGGATGTGGGAAGTCTAAGAAGAGGGGTGGAGAAAGTTTTTCCCTATGTGGATCACCTGATCGTATCGAAAAGATTTGCCTGCGGTTTTGTGGAAACGTCTGACCCTTTTGTGGCATGTCAGGAATTGATGAAAAGAAGATTCAGAACTGTTGTGGTCACTATCGGGGAAGGTGGTTGTATTTGCGGTTCGGACGATAAACTTTTCCATTCACCTGGTTTTAAAGTGAAAGCGGTTGACACCACCGGGGCAGGGGATGTTTTTCATGGTGCTTTCATCTACGGGCTTCTCAAGAGATGGTCATTGAAAAGAGTAGCAAGATTTGCCAATGCCTGTGCCGCCATGAAGTGCAGAAAATTGGGAGGGAGAGCAGGAATTCCTACTTTGAGGGAAGTTGAGGACTTTACGAAAAGTTTTAAGTAGCAAGGTTAAGCCTAAGTAAAGAAGAACTTAGACTCTTCCGCTTTATCTTGGAGCCTTATGTTTTTTCCCCTGTTAGAAAAAGTTGTTCAGGTTGATACCAGCCTGTTCTTTCTTCTGAATTACAAAGCACAAAACTGTGTTTTGGATTTTCTCATGCCTATCCTCACCAATCTTGATTACTGGCGCGTTCCTTTGATTCTTTTGGCAATTTTTCTTCTTATCTTTGGTCAAAAGAGTGGACGAATAACAGTTTTACTTTTGGTGTTAGGAATCACTTTAAGCGATCAAATCTGCAATAGTGTGCTCAAGCCTCTGGTAGGGAGGGTAAGACCTTGCAACGCGCTGGAGAACGTCCACCTGCTGGTGAATTGCACCAAAGCCTTCTCTTTCCCCTCCTCCCATGCAACCAATATCTTCACCGGAATGATCCTTTTTTCCTTCGTTTATCGAAAGCTGAGTGTGCCTTTACTTATCATTGCAGCACTGGTGGCATACTCCCGTGTGTATGTGGGAGTCCACTATCCTTTTGATATACTGGCAGGCACTATTCTGGGTATCCTCTGTGCCTTGACGATAATTGTTCTTTACAAATTACTCTCAAGAAAATTTCCGAGGGTGTTTTATGTTAAAAGAATCACAAAGGGTCGCAATCAAGCTAATTCAGGGTGACATTACAGAGCAAGAAGTCGATGCCATTGTAAATGCAGCTAATAACCATCTGTGGATGGGAGTCGGGGTGGCAGGGGCTATCAAAAGAAAAGGCGGCATCGAGATTGAAAAAGAGGCAATGAGCAAAGGACCCATTCCAGTTGGCGAAGCGGTGGTAACAAAGGCTGGGAGTTTGAAAGCGAAATATGTAATTCATGCCGCAGTCATGGGGCAGGATTTGATTACCAATGAAGAGCATATAAGAAATGCAACCCTCAACAGTTTGAAAAGAGCAGAAGAGCTAAAGATTAAATCCATAGCTTTTCCCGCTTTCGGCACCGGGGTGGGAGGATTTCCGGTTGATGAGTGCGCTAGGATAATGCTTGCTGAAGTCAAAAACTTCTCAAAAAACGCAAAATCTTTAAAAGAAATTCGATTCGTCCTCTTTGATAAGAAAAGCTACGATATTTGGAGTGTCAAGCCCCGCTAAAGCGGGATCTACGACTTTAGCTTGACCAAAGGTCTGCTTTAGTTCAATCATGGTAAACCTAAAGGTTTACACTCCAGAGACGCCTGGAGCAGGATATGGACGCTTGGCAAGGGCTGGGGACGATAATCCGAAGGATCCATATGGACGGTCCCCAGCAAGCACCAGTTTCTATTTGAGAAACAGCCCCTCCTGTTGCCGAAGCATTGATAAGTGAAAAAAGATGCTTGACATTCAGGGGAGGGGGTATAATATATCCAGTGCTTCATGACATTGTGCCCTTTAGGTTTCTGGAGCAGTTGAAGTTGTATGGAGGGCAGAAACGCCGGGGAAAAGAACTCCGAGAAGCCCGGACGATGCGCTGGGAGACTGGGAAGACATCTCGAAAATCAGGACCACGAAGCGTCTGAGATTGATATGGCTGGATTTATGTGAATACCTTTGTCGCTTTAATAGGAGTCTTATGCAGAAGGAAACCCTGAAGTTTGGGTCTTATACGGAACAGGATAATCCATAGTTATACAGCTTAAAGAATACAGGAGAATATACTATGGTATATGATAAGGATATTATAAACAGGCATAATCAAAAACACATGGCATCATGTATCCCATCTTGCGTAGAGATGATTCTAAAATTATTAGGAAAAGTTCACATTGATTATTATGACCTTCAAGATGAGTGGAATAACAAAGCAGATGGAAGCTTCGCAAATTTCGATAAAAAAACAATTTATGATGTTACATTTCATCGCGAATTTAATCAACAAAGAGGTGTAAATTCCCCCATCGATGAGCTATTTGAAAGAATAGACCGCGAACTGCAAGACGGCCGTTTTGTATGTGTCTCTTTATGTTCAAATGACGGATGGCATATGTATGTCATACACAAAAGAACAAATGGTGATTATGCTGCATTTTCAAAAGGGGGACAAAACGGCCAAGAAACAATTGAAGTTACTGATGTCCGTCAGAAAGTCACAAATATGAGAGGGACCGATATATTAACCTATTCTCTATCTGCGGAGTAGAAATCATAGAATGTGATGCGCGGTATAACAAGGCGCTGCACCTGACCGCCCTTCCGCTGCGCTTCATAGCCGCAAGTGATCTGTGACGTTAGGTGGACAAATAGAGGATTATAAAAATGTCAGAAAATGAAAAGAATAATCATGGTTTATATAGTGAAGGAATAAAAGACTCACAAAGGACGCATAGCGAAGATGGAGTTGATCTTACACTAATTCGTTGGATGCTTTCATTGACACCAGAAGAGAGGTTAATAACATTACAAAACAACGTATGGTCTCTTATGAGGTTAAGAAATGGAGCAATCAAAACCTGATTTTCTTTATATCCTCCGAACATTATCAAAGTATGAAGTAGAGTATATTATTGTTGGAGGAGTATGTGCAGTATTGCATGGTGCTCCAATATCAACTTTTGATATAGATCTTGTTCATTCAAGGGAGCCAAGCAACTTAAAACGTTTATTGAAAGCCTTAGAAGAACTTGAGGCATATTATCGCGATCCTGCAGGTCGAATCATAAAACCAAAAGAATCTCATCTTTCATCACCTGGTCATCAACTATTAATGACAAAAGGTGGCCCTTTAGATTTGTTGGGTGAGATAGCAAAGGGCAGGGACTATAAAGAATTACTCAAAAATACGGTTACTCTTAAGATATCGGAAAACTTAAAAGTATGTCTTCTTAATCTTGAAACATTAATCGAAACAAAGGAAGAAGCTGGGCGAGAAAAAGATAGGGCTGTATTGGCTATATTACGAAGAACACGTGAAGAGAAAAAAAGAGAATAACTTGTTGGTTCGGGGTACCTTACCCCGAACCAAATAAGTTGCGGGGTGATGGCACCCCGCAACAACGGTGATCTTACCCTCTCGCAGACTGAAGTCTGCGGCTACCCTCCCTTCACCTCCTCATTAGTTGGTAGACTGGGCATCTTGCCCAGCATCATTTATTCGATTTTGATTCTTTGATTTCAAAAAATTCTTTGATGATCTGTCGGTGGGCTAAGAAGGCGATGTTTTTTGGGACCTCGTCTTTGGCAAAGAACTCGATCTCTTCGGCGTCGTCTCCGGGTTTCAGCTTTCCCCCTGTTATCTTTGCCCAATACATAATCAATACGGCATGGGTTCGGGGATCGTCTTTTCCGGAGTATACGCCATAAAGGCCCTCCAGTTTCACATCCACGTTCAACTCCTCCTTGGTCTCTCTTATGGCGCACCTCTCCGGCGATTCATCGTATTCCATAAATCCGGCTGGCAGACACCAATCCCCTTTGTAAGGCTCAAATTTTCTCTTGACCAAAAGTATCTTCTCCTTTTTCTCTATTACCACCCCGGCGGCCGGAGCCGGATTACGATAATACACGAACTTGCATACCGGACAGACTTTTCTTTTCTTGTGATCGACATTCTTTTCGACCATCTCCGCCCCACATCGAGGACAATACCTGTAGGTCTTTCCCACGTTTTTAGTCAAATCCAACTTATCCGTTTTATCCGCTTTATCCGTTGACCAATTCACAGATTTCCCCCTTTTGTAGATTTTCCCGCTTTCCTTAATTCTTGTGGCCGGATCTCGCGTCCAAGTTCGTCTGATCTTGGGCTTTTCGATCTTGCGTGAGTGATCTTTCTTCTTCATCTTCTTGCCTTTTCTTGACCTCACCCCCTCGGTCCCCCTCTCCATTTCATGGAGAGGGGGAAGATAGGGGGAGAGGTTCTTATGTCAAATGCCTCTCCCTATCCCTCTCCCACAAGTGGCTGTGTCACAACTGTGTT
>JAGMFA010000128.1 GCA_023127875.1 Candidatus Zixiibacteriota bacterium | reverse complement strand
TCCTGTTTTTAATATAACACAATACGACTTCTTGGCAAGAAATTTCTCAACCGGTCCTCTTAAAGGTAAGGTTTGAATTGGGGCTGTTGCTCAACTCATAGAATTCTTAAGGCATCTGTCAAGATTGGGTGGGAGTTAAAGTGACTGTTGAAAAACCCCTTTGGCAGGGCTAAATGCCCTTTTCTTCGACCCTGAGGTCTCAGGACCGAAGGGCAGGGTGAATCCCTTTCCTTCGACATCCCGTCTTTGGCGGAAGACGAAGTGCAGGACCGAAGGGCAGGATGAACCCTGCCTTATGGATGATAAGTAATTGTCTTCTAAAGGGGTGGGAATTCATCCCACCCCGGAGTGGAGCTTTTTCAACACGCCCTTAAACCCCCACCCAATCAAGGGGTGCAGCTGGTGCAAATTTAGCTTTACTTTTGGAAAGCGGGAAGCCTATTATTTCAGGTGTTTTCTTTTCATCTCTTTCAAAATGCTTTGCAGGTTTATCCCCCTCAACCACTTCTCTCGATTTTTAGTATAATCTCCTGCCCCTCTGTCGAATTGTTGCAGAAAGCGAACCATACCCACCGGACCTAAGGCTTTGGTTAACACCTCCAACCCAACTTCTCTGATCTGGTTCAAGGACATGGTTTGTCTACTCATTTTTTATCACCTCCGCTAACCATGCTGCGGGATTAGCCATTTTTACTTTCAATACCTTAGGGTTTCTCTGAGCCTTACGCAAGAATTTATCGTCAGTTGTCAATAAAACATCCACTTTCCATTTTTCTGCGCATGCAAGATGTAAAGCGTCAAAAGGTTTAAATCCCTTCTTCCTCAGGAATAAGGCTCGTCTTTCAATTTCCTCATCAATCACTATCGTATGGTCAGAAAGAGAAACCAAAATCGCCACTTTTCTTTTTCTGTCGACGCTAGGAATTCTGGAGATTTCTAAGTCCGTTACCTCGCTTGTGACCAATTTCCACTTACCGATTTCACAACGATGAAGAATTGTAAGAATAGCTTCAGATTCGAACCGGAGTCTATCTTGAGTCTGGTCATCAAACGGTCTATTCAAACAGCAAACATCCAGATAAACTCTCACCGTTTCTCCTTAGTTAACCGCTTAGTAACCAGACAATTAATCGGACTTACCTTTGGGCACCTTCAAATCACCCCCATCTTTTTTCCCACCTCTTGTTCGTCACGGACGCCATTCAGGGTGAATCCTTCAAGATGAACCCTCGTCCGTGACGCTTTTGGTCATGGACAAGGTGTCCCTTACCAACGAAAGAATAAACAAAGAATCCTATATAACCCCCATTTTCTTTCCAACTTTCTTGAAGACCTCTAAGACCCTATCCAGTTGTTCATCGGTATGGGTGGCGGTGTAGCTGGTGCGGAGGAGTTGGGAGCCGGAGGGAACGGCAGGGCTGATTATAGGGTTGGCAAAAATGCCTTCATCTGAGAGCATTTTCCAGAAATGGAACGTCTTCATGTTATCGCCTATGTATATGGGAATGATGGGAGTCTGGGTAGTTCCGATATCAAATCCCAAAGCTTTAAACTCCTTATGCATTCTTCTGGTGATCTCCCACAGTCTTTCTCTTCTTTCCGGCTCGCTTTCGATGATGTCTAAAGCTGCCAGGCAGGTTGCCACCGCGGCAGGGGGCGGGCTGGCGGAGAAGATTAAGGGGCGGGAGAAATGCTTTATGTAATTGATCACCCTTTCGGTGCTAACGATGAAGCCGCCCAACGAGGCGAACGATTTGGAAAAGGTGCCCATCACCATATCTACCTCGTCGTTCAGACCGAAGTGCTCCGCGGTACCCCGACCATGCTCCCCCAAAACCCCGATGGAATGGGCATCATCTACCATCACCCGGGCATTGTGCGTTTTGGCTAGTTTCGTGATCTCTGGCAGGTTGGCGATATCCCCCTCCATACTGAACACTCCATCCACCGCTATCAATTTTCCTTCATTATTTCCGCAATTGCTCAAGACCCGCGCCAGATCAGCCATATCATTATGCTTGAATTTCACCACGGTTCCATAGGAAAGCCGGCAGGCATCCACTATGCTGGCGTGAACCGATCTGTCGATGATCACGTAGTCCTTCCGGTTCACCAACGTGGAGATGGTTCCCAGATTGGTCTGGAAGCCGGTGGAGAAGACCAAAGCAGCTTCCTTTTTCATGAACTTGGCCAGTCTCTCCTCTAACTCCTCGTGAATGTCCAGAGTCCCGTTTAGGAACCTGGAGCCGGTGCAACCGGAGCCAAATTTTTTCACCGCCTGCATGGCGGCTTGGTTCACCTTGGGATGCGAGGTCAAGCCCAGATAGTTGTTGGAGCCGATCATGATCATCTTCTTTCCCTCCACCATCACCTCGGTATCCTGACCAGAGGAGATAGCGCGAAAATAAGGATAGACCCCCAGCTTCTTCACCTCATCGGCTTCAGTGAAATTTGTGCATTTTTCGAATATGTCCATCTTACCTCAGAATTGAGTCCGGTTGACTCTTTAAGATTTGCCCTCTGGCTCATGCTATAACCTAAATATTTCTCTTACACTAATTTTAAACACTTTATCTTAAAAAAATAGCTTCTAATTGTCAAGAGAAAAACGGGCGCCCCATGTATAGACCAAATACAAATCAGACACTCCCCAAGGGGGTGGATGATAACGTCTAAAGATAGCAGAAAGATCCTCACAGCAGATGCAGCAGACTTGTAGTGAGCGTAGCGAATCTATTAAGCAGATAAAAATCATCCGAATTTGGGATCCATAGGATCGGTATCAGCTTAATCGGTCTAATCAGCTGTGAGGCACCCTCCTGCTCTTCGTGGAGACGTTATGCTTAACGGGGACGTGTATGCCCTCCCCTCTGGGGGCTCCCTCATCCCACCACAGTAATCGAAGATCCCGCCGAAGGCAGAGAGGTATCAATAAAATGACGCCCATACAAAAATCAAACCTAAAATTAAATCCACCTTAAGCTATATTAAAACGGAGCCCTCTACGGGCCTGTGGGTAGTAGTGTTGCGTTAATCATAGCCATATAGGCAGACATTCTTAATAGGTTGAAAAAGGTTATGTTTTATGATTCTGAATATTTCTAAATTGGATAATTTGCAGTTTGCTGTTAATTTAAACAGGACGGTCAGCAGATAGGTAATCAGAGCTATGTATATTTGTGAGTATACCGCGTTGGGGCTGGTTCCCAGAAATTCGTATGAATGCATACGCATCTTTTTATCCTTAGATATTGTTTCACCCATCGGAAGAACAATTCAATGTCCCATCTTTTTCTATATATTTCCGCTATCTCTTCTGCTTTTCTCAAGATGCAGAATTCGCACAAATCAAAACGATGCGTATGCACTCATACGAGCTGAAGTCGGCTGAAGTTAACATACCCAGACGGGCTGTCCAGCTTAAGATTACAATTCATATGCATAGCCCAATTAAGTTCTCTCAGGCTGGCGGTGTTACTAAACTGGGCAAACACAAAAGCCAGAAGATGCTGATAACTGAAGAATTTTCGGTAATGTTTATCGGTCTGAAGCTTTTGAACCAAAGCATTGAATTTAGGTTTTGAAATAAATCGTAGCACTTTAATGAAAAGTTTAGTATTATTGGACATATGGACTTCCTTCTTAAGGTTTGTTTTTGGTTTTGTTTGTCAACTTCTTGCATACCAATACAAATCTTATAAGGAAATCCTTTTTAACGTAACACTATTTCCTTGTTCCCCTCTCCATTTGGAGGCTGTGTCACAATCCTTAAAAACATACATTTGTCATTCTGACGGTTCGACTCTGCTCACCGTCCCTGAGCGAAGTCGAAGGGAGCGAAGCGAAGAATCTAATACTTACAATGAGTTGCAAAATAGAGATTCTTCCCCGTACGGGTCAGAATAACATTATTACACATTCTCTTGATGGAGAGGGGGAGAGGTTCTCTAAGGGGTATTAAAGTTCCTCTGCCGTCCCTACAACTCTTGCCCATTTTTCATACAACTTTTCTCCTCAATCAAAAGAGATGACAACTTGTGTCGATTATCTCGATAGGTATTATGACTCTTTTCTTATAAGGACGGAATTCTTTTGACAACAAGGAGGGGGCTATGCCTTCGATTTTAGTGATTGAAGATAAAGATAGCATGAGAGAGATGCTTTCCAAAACTCTGGCGGCGGAAGGATATGAGGTGGAGACTGTCAGAGATGGTGAAGGCGGGCTGGAGAGAGCTAAGGAAAAGAAATATGACCTGGTGCTGGCAGATTTAAAACTTCCTAAGATGGATGGAATTGAAGTGTTGTCTTCATTGAAGGAACTGGATCACGACGTGGCAGTTATTCTGATGACAGCTTACGGCACCATTGAGACAGCGGTGGAGGCTATGAAGGAGGGGGCTTTCGATTTTCTCACCAAGCCTTTCGATACTGATCATTTAAGCGTTCTGATCAAAAGAGCATTGGAGAACCGCAGATTGGTGGCGGAAAACGTGCTTTTGAGAGAGGAGCTGGGGCACAACTTAGGATATGCGGAGATCATTGGAAAATGCGAAAAGATGCAGCAGGTCTCTCGACTCATTCAAAAGGTGGCTCCTTCAGATACCACGGTGTTGCTGTTGGGCGAATCCGGAACAGGGAAGGAGCTTTTTGCTCGCGCCATACATAGCCTGAGCGCCAGAAGGAAGTGTCCTTATGTAGCTATCAACTGTGCGGCTATTCCCAGGGAGCTTTTGGAGAATGAGCTTTTCGGATCGGAAAGAGGAGCTTATACCGGAGCAGTGGCTCGCAAGATGGGAAAATTTGAGATAGCACAGGGAGGAACCATTTTCTTGGATGAAGTGGGAGACTTGGATATCGCCCTTCAGGCTAAACTTCTCCGGGTTCTTCAGGACAGGACCTTTGAACGACTGGGAGGAACAAAGACCATAACCGTAGATGTGAGAGTAATCGCGGCCTCCAATGCGGACTTAAAAAAAGCCACAGAGAAAAAACAATTTCGGGAAGACCTGTTTTATAGATTGTCCGTCTTTCCTATTACCATCCCGCCCTTGAGAGAAAGAAGGGAGGACATACCAGAGTTAGCTGTCTATTTTGTGAAAAAATATTATTCCGAGATGAAAAAGCCCAAGAAGAGTATCTCTAAGGAGGCGATGGCTCTTTTGGATAAATACCACTGGCCCGGCAATGTGAGGGAACTGGAAAATACGATAGAAAGAGCCATAATTCTGTGCGAGGGCAAAAAGATTTTACCCGAGCATCTGGCCATAAGAATTCCTTCACCCAATGAGATAAGATTGCGAGAAGGGGCAGGATTGAAAGAGGTGGGGCAGTATGCTCAGGCAGAGGCGGAAAGAGCTTTGATAATCCGGGTGCTAAGTCAGGTTCGAGGAAACAAAAGAAAAGCCTCTCAAGCATTAAAGATTGATTATACCACCCTGTTCGAAAAGATCAAAAAATACAAAATTGAAGTTTAACCATGGCGTAAACTATTGAGTCATTATTATTAAACCTCAATTTTCTCTGTCCACCCGTTGGGTTAGACCACACATTGTAACGAAGAAAGATAAGAGCTTGCTTCAAATCTGCTTTTGAAGGTACATAATTGATCCTGCAAAAACAAATCTTCCTTTTCCCGATGAGGTTCCCTTAGAGTGGAATACTGTGAACTGTTCTAATTTTTTTCGGAGCCATTTGACTACGCCGTCAAAGGAGTCCCTTCCGTTCTCTACTGCTGAAGTCAACTATCCCCGACTAAAAGTCCGCAGGATCCATGGGATCGGGGGCTTGGAATCCGATGCG